>NZ_JBSVWF010000067.1:0-28924 GCF_054071635.1 Pseudomonas sp. SDO52101_S400
TGAACCAGTACCGGTACGTGCCGAATCCGACGGGGTGGGTGGATCCGTTGGGGTTGAGTTGTACTTGCCCGCCACCGACTCCGCGCCGTCCGATGCAATACGAAGCCGGTCGCGTGGTCGTCGATGAGGGTGCGCCCGCTCTGCCAAAGATGACAGCACAGGAGCGGCGGGCGAGGATTGATGAGGTAGCTGAGGAAAACGCCAAGCGACGGGTAACTGAATATGAAGACCGTTATGGTATGCACACCATCAAAAAACATAGCTCTGAAATTCCTGATAGTGCGGTTAAGCAGCGAGCCATCGATGGTACTGATCCTCACACTGGTGTCACCCCAACACCGCCCAGAGGAAATCCAAGTTCACAGTTTCATAACTGGCGAATGCATTTGGGTGCATTAAATAAGGCGATGACTAGGGATGAAAATGGCTTAATCAGGCATACGGGAAGGGATCAGAATGATAATCCGATAGTTAGGTTTGAGTTGCCAGGAGCAGGGCGGGGGTATAAACCAAATAGGACGGATCCGCAAAATCCAGTACTGAATGAGAATATGAACTGGTTTGAAGTTAAGTTTGATGAGATAAACACGCAGGAGCCATTTACAGGCTTCCCGTCGGAGAAAAAATGATGCTGAAAGATCCCTGTTTGAATAAGCGCTTCGAACCAAGATTTACCTGGTTTATTGGCGTTTTTGATGTTTATGATCGAGAGGAGACTCGAGGCCTGGAACTCGCTGTATATAATCCGAATACTCCTGAGGATAGAGAGATTCTCATCAGGAAGTATTGTCTGAACCTGCCATATCTTTCATATAGGCATAAGCTGGTTTTGGTTGAGGCCTTAGAAATAGCATTAGATGATTTAAACTATGATTTTAGTAGTCTGTTTGATATTGATGAGTGCGAAACGTCCAGTTGGCCTAGGGAGGAATGGTATTCGTTAGAAAGTCCGCGTTGTTTTTTTAAAGAGGTCTGCCACTTGGCAAAAGAGGTCTGGAGGGAGGACCTTGAGCTCGCAGCGGGTGAGGATAGATCCACATGGTGAGTAAGACTGTTTCTTAATGAAGATAAAGAAGCAATGGATATTGTTTGTTCTGTTTGCTGAATTAGTGTCAAGGTCAGCAGTTAGTTGCGTCAACGTATCCTCCGTGTGAAGCCCTGCTCCCACGGGGATGTGTTCTGGGACTCACCTATGGCCAATAACCTGCGGTGAATGAAGTTCAGGAGCCGTAAGGCTATCAATCAAATGCACACTATACCCCGGCACATTCTTCGCATGATGCTTCGCCTGCGAAGCCATCTCTGCCAACTGGCTAGCGTCCAGTTGCGCACAAGCTTCAGGATGCAAATGCACCACGCCGATGGACAGTGACAGCAACGGAAACTCCTGCCGAATACCCTGGCGATTCGGCGCAACAAAACACCCAGCTTCAAGATGTTCAGGGCGGTAGAAGCGACGACATTGGCTCTGGAAATCATCAAGCAATTGATTGAGTCGTTTGCGCCAATCCTCCGGGCCGAGCACCAACAGGAAATCGTCACCACCGATGTGGCCAACGAAATCGCGGGACGGGTCAACCCTTTCGTTGAGGCATTGCGCCAGACACAACAACACCTCATCCCCCCGCCCATAACCGTAGATATCGTTAAAGGGCTTGAAGCTGTCGATGTCGACATAGCAAATAACCGACTCGCGCCCCTGTTGCAGCAATCGCGTCAGGCATTGCTGAATCGGCACATTCCCCGGCAGCAAGGTCAGCGGATTGGCATAGCGAGCCTGCTGGATTTTCAGTTCAGTGATCAGCTTGAGCACGTCGATCACCCGACCCAGGCCCAGATAACTGCCATTGAGGGTGATGATGAAATCTTCTTCGATGCGCTGCCGGGCGCGGCTGGTGATCAGGCGGCTGACCTGTTGCAGCGACTGGCTCATTTCCACGGCGAGGAAGTCGTCGTTCATCAGGCGGCTGATCGGTTTGCGGGCGAACAGGTCGGTGGCGAACGGTTTGAGCAGGGCATCGGACAATGAATGACGATGGACGATGCCGCAGGGCTGGCCTTGTTCGTCGAGCACCGCCAGCGAGTTCAGGTTGGCCTGGCGACGGAAGGCTTCAAGCACAGTGGCAGTCGGTGTGTCGCGCCCCACGGCAGGTTGCTCATTGAGCAGGGCGCTGAGGTCGCTGCCTTCGTCATTCAGCGCCACGGCGCTGCTGTCGTGTTTGGGCATCAAGGCCCGGGCATCGCGCGGTGGGTGTTCCTGGGGGCGTCCTAGCAAGTAACCCTGCACCAGATCGACACCCATTTCGGTCAGCACCGCCAGTTCTTCCGGTAGTTCGATGCCTTCGGCAATCACCTGCGCCCGGGAAGCCTTGGCAATTTGCAGGATCGATCCGACGAACTCGCGTTTCAGCGCGTCCTGATGAATACCATCGATAAAGTGCCGGTCGATCTTCACGTAATCCGGCCGCAGCTCCGACCACAACCGCAGGCTCGAATAACCCGCGCCAAGATCATCGAGTGCAATCGAAAATCCCATGGCCCGGTAGTGATGCAGCGCGGTTTGCAGCAGCTGGAAATCGTCGATCGGCGTCTGTTCGGTGAGTTCGATCACCACCTGGCTCGGTGGAATGCCGAAATCCTGAAGCAGTTGCAGCGTACGCCCTGGCTGGTGCGCGGCTTCGAGCAGGGATTCGGGAGAGACGTTGAGAAACAGCTTGCCCGGCAATTGCTGTTCGTTGAACCGGCGGCAGGCGCTTTGGCGACAGGCTATTTCCAGTTCGTTCAAGCGTCCGGCCTGGCGCGCTACAGCGAAGAGGGCGATAGGGGAGTGCAGTGGGCTGTTGGAGGGGCCGCGAGTCAGGGCTTCGTAGCCGAGGATGCGCCGCTCCGAGAGGCAAATGATCGGCTGGAACAGGCTGTGCAAACCGCTTTGAGTCAGGATCGAGCTCAAGGCACTCAGCTGTTCGGTCGTGGTCATGGCATTCTCTGGCGATAAAAAAAGGACTGGGAGCGTTCTCGATGAAGAGAACCGCTCCCAGTCCTTTATTGCACGACAGAATGATGACTGTTTGATGACGATCCGGGGATCGTCACCATTAAATTGCCATCACCTTACTTCTTGGCCACCTGATTGCTCAGCTTCAGGTAATCCAGCAGTACGCGCCCGGTTTCGCTCAGGTAGGCGTCGTCTTCCGGTTTGACCTTGTCCGGCTCGGCTGCCGCGAGGGCGTCTTCGTCTTCTTTCTTCAGCTCTTTGAGCGGTTCTTCGCCTTTGGCCTTGCGACGGATGTTTTCCATCGCCAGTTGCTTGGCGTCGATGTCGGCGTGCTGGGCACGACGATCGGCTTCATTGAGGCTGACGGTTTTCTCTTCCATCAGTTTCTGCGCCAGGGCCAGCTTGTCGCGGATGAACACGAACTCCGCGTCTTTTGCCGACCTTACATCATGCTCCGACTTGAGTTGCGCGATGTAAGGCTTGAACGGGTCAACCGCAGGCTTGATGGCCGGTTTGATGGTGTCCCATGGCATGGCTTCAGGCAGGGCGCTCTCGCCGATTTCCTTGGTGTCGATGATCGACGGGTAGTCGATGTCCGGCAGCACGCCCTGATGCTGGGTGCTCTGGCCGGAAACCCGGTAGAACTTGGCCAGGGTCAGTTTCAGCTCGCCATGGTTCAGCGGCTGGATGGTCTGCACGGTGCCTTTGCCGAAGGTCTGGCCACCGATGATCAGTGCACGGTGGTAGTCCTGCATGGCGCCGGCGAAAATCTCCGAAGCCGACGCGGACAGGCGGTTGACCAGCAGTGCCATCGGGCCTTTGTAGAACGCACCCGGGTTTTCGTCTTCAAGTACATCGACCCGGCCATCAGCATTACGCACCAGCACGGTAGGGCCCTTGTCGATAAACAGGCTGGTCAGCTCGGTGGCTTCCTGCAGGGAGCCGCCGCCGTTGTTGCGCAGGTCGATCACCACGCCGTCGACTTTCTCTTTCTGCAGTTCGGTCAGCAGTTTCTTGACGTCGCGAGTGGTGCTCTTGTAGTCCGGATCACCGGCGCGGAACGCTTTGAAGTCGAGGTAGAAGGCCGGAATCTCGATCACGCCGAGCTTGTAGTCCTTGCCGTCCTGTTTCAGGCTCAGGATGGACTTTTTCACGGCCTGGTCTTCGAGCTTCACCGCTTCACGGGTGATCGGCACGATCTTGCTGGTCTGGTCGTTCGGCGCATTGCTGGCCGGGATGACTTCCAGACGAACCACGGTGCCTTTCGGGCCGCGAATCAGCTTGACCACTTCGTCCAGGCGCCAGCCAACCACGTCGACCATCTCTTTGTTGCCTTGGGCAACGCCGATGATCTTGTCTGCCGGAGCAACCTGCTTGGTCTTGTCGGCAGGGCCTGCCGGCACCAGACGCACGACTTTCACCTGGTCGTTGTCGCTCTGCAGCACGGCGCCGATGCCCTCGAGGGACAGGCTCATGTTGATGTCGAAGTTTTCCGCGTTATCCGGTGACAGATAGTTGGTGTGCGGATCGTAAGACATGGCGAAGGTATTGATGTATGCCTGGAAGATGTCTTCGGCGCGGGTCTGGTCCAGGCGCGTCAACTGGTTCTTGTAGCGCTTGGTCAGGGTTTCCTGGATCTGCTTCGTATCCTTGCCGGCGATCTTCTGCCGCAGCACTTCGTCCTTGACGCGTTTGCGCCACAGGTCGTCAAGTTCGGCGGTGGATTTGAGCCACGGAGCGTCCTTGCGATCGATCAGCAAGGTTTCCTTCGTGGAGAAGTCCATCTTGTCGACGCCTTTGTTCAGCTCGGCAATGGCGAAGTCCAGACGCGCTTTCACGCGATCCAGATAGCGCTTGTAGATGGTGAAGCCGGCGTTGAGGTCGCCGCTCTTGAGGAAGTCGTCGAACTGGAACTTCCACTTGTCGAATTCGGCGATGTCGCTGGCCATGAAGTAGCTGCGCGATGGATCCAGCAGTTTGATGTAGCTGTCGTAGATGATCGCCGAGCGCGCATCGTCAAGCGGCGGCTTGCTGTAGTGGTGGCGTTTGAGCAACTCGACGACGTTCAGACTGGCGATCACTTCATCGCGATCAGGCTGCAACTTGTCCCAGCTGTTGGCTGCGAATGTGGTGCCCGACATCGGCAAGAGGCCGATACCGATGAAAAGAGCGAGGGCGGTGCTGGGGAGCAGATGCTTCATGCTGATTCGACGCGGGGACAATTGATAACGCATATTAGGCCGTCTTTGAAGTCGCCGGTACCTCTACGCTCTGTACGATAACTGCTGTTCAGCGTTCGTTCAGACCCCAGGGCCGGTCGCATAATGCAAAAAGCCCGGCGCTTCAGCTTCGGGCTCAGTCCAGACTCACTATGGAGGCACTGTGAAGGCATTGCAAGGCGTTGAAGGTCAAGTGGCATGGGTTGATGAGCCGAGTCCTACATGTGATGTAGGACAAGTTCGCATCCGGGTGGCGGCAGCCGGCCTCAATCGCGCGGATTTATTACAGAAGGCCGGGCTTTATCCACCGCCGCCGGGTGCCAGCCAGGTGCTCGGTCTTGAGTGCTCCGGGGTAATCAGCGAGGTCGGCGCAGGCTCGTCCTGGCAGGTCGGTGATCGTGTCTGCGCCTTGCTGGCCGGGGGTGGGATGGCCGAAGAAGTGGTCGTCGACGGACGGCACGTGCTTCCTGTTCCGGAGGGCGTGTCGCTGATCGAAGCAGCTGCGTTGCCTGAGGTGTACGCGACCGTCTGGCTGAATGTGTTTCAACTCGCTGCGCTCAAACCGGGTCAGAAAGTTCTCCTGCATGCCGGGGCCAGCGGCATCGGTTCGGCCGCCATTCAACTGTGCAAGGCGTTTGGCAATCCTTGCTGGGTCAGCGTCGGTTCGGCAGAGCGCTTGGCTTACTGTGAGGCACTGGGGGCGCAAGGTGGCGTGGTGCGCACCGATGATCTGGAGAGTCTGCGGGACTTTGGGCCGTTCGATGTGATTCTGGATCCGGTCGGCGGCCATTATTCGGCGCTGAACCTCAAACTGATGGCTCAGGACGGACGCTGGGTGCTGATCGGTCTGATGGGCGGCCGCGAAGCGAAACTGGATCTGGCCCAGGTACTGGCCAAGCGCGTGCAACTGCTGGGTTCGACCCTGCGCAGCCGTGACGATCAGTTCAAGGCGGATCTGTTCAGCGATCTAAGCCAACACGTGTGGCCGCTGTTTTCCGAGGGACGCCTGAAGCCGCAACTGGCCAAGACCTTTGCGATCAAGGATGCCGAGGCGGCGTTCGCCGAGCTGGCGAGCAACACCGTGGCCGGGAAACTGGTACTGGTGATCGACGAAAGCCTGAGCTGATCATCGATGCTTGTGGGAGCAGGTGTGCTCCCACAAGACAATCGCTTACTTCCAGAGGTGGATCGGCCAGCCGGATTTCTCGGCCTGCTCGCGCAACACCGGATCCGGATTGACCACGTGCGGGTAATCCACCTTCAGCAGCAGCGGCAGGTCATTGCGTGAGTCGGAATAGAAACTCGCGCCTTCAAGGTTTTCCTCTTCGGCGTCCAGCCATTCCAGCAAGCGGGTGATCTTGCCTTCGCGGTAGGTCAGGGTGCCCACGGTATGGCCGCTGTACACGCCATGTGCCACTTCCAGTTCGATACCCAGAACCTCGTCAATGCCCAACCGTTCGGCAATCGGTTTGACCAGGTGCGTACCCGAAGCCGAGATCACCAGAATCCTGTCGCCGGCCTTGCGGTGGGCGGCGATGGTTTTAGTCGCGTCGCTGAAGATGATTGGCTCGATGAAATCTTCCACCCACGGTCCGACCAAGTGATCGACCTCTTCCGGGGTACGGCCGATCAAGGGTTCGAGGCTGAACTCCATGAAGTCTTCCATGCGCAACTTGCCATGGCTGTAGGCGTCCATCAGCTCATTGTTCTTGCGCATGAACGACTCGGGATCGACCCAGCCCAAGCGCCCCATCTGCTCGCTCCAGAGGGTGGCGCAGTCGCCGTGGATCAGGGTTTCGTCCAGATCAAAAATTGCCAGGGCCATCAGTGCAGTTCTCTCTTCAACGTCAGCAAAGTCATCAGGCTACCTCACACAGGGCCGTCGGATCGATGGAAAGCGCCAGGCGCTGACCGTCGGGGTGCAGGTCCGCCGCTGAACGGTTGAGGACATCGACCACCAATTCCACGCCCCGGGCTTCGATGCGATAGCGGATCACGTTGCCCAGCAGGCTGTGGCTGCGAATCTGCGCATCGAGTTCGCCATTCAGGCTCAGTTCGATGGTCTCCGGGCGAATGGCGATGCGATGGTTGATCGGCCGCTGCAACAGCTTCGAGGCACTCTCGGCATCCAGCAGGTTGTAGTTGCCGATGAAGCCGGCGGCGAATACGTCGACCGGTGCGGTGTAGAGGGTTTCGGCGTCGCCGCTTTGTACGATCTTTCCCTGATTCATCAGGAAAATCCGGTCAGACATGGTCAGGGCTTCTTCCTGATCGTGTGTGACGAAAATCGTGGTCAGGCCGAGTTCACGCTGGATCTGACGGATCTGTTCACGCAGGTGTTTGCGAATCCGCGCATCGAGGGCCGACAGCGGTTCATCCAGCAGCAACAGACGCGGACGGGTAACCAGCGAGCGGGCGAGGGCGACACGCTGACACTGACCGCCGGACAGCTGATGCGGGTAGCGGCTGGCGAAGTCATTCAGCTCCACCAGTTTCAACACTTCGGCAACCCGTTTGTGGCTGTCGTCGGCATTGACCTTTTGCATGCGCAGGCCGAAGGCGACGTTCTGCTCCACGGTCATGTTGGGAAACAGCGCGTAGCTCTGGAACACCATGCCGATTCCGCGTTTCTGCGGGGTGAGCGGCACGATGTCGACGCCGTCGAGCAGGATCTTGCCGCCATCCACTGGCGTCAGGCCGGCGATGCAGCGCAGCAGGGTGGATTTGCCGCAGCCGGACGGACCGAGCAGGGTGACGAATTCACCCTTCTGGATTTCGCAGTTGATGTCGCTGAACACCGTGGTGCCGGCGTAGTTTTTTTGCAGGTGTTGGACGCTGACATAGCTCATTCGCTTTTGTCCTTGTTCAAGATGTTGGCGACCCAGGTCAGGACCAGCACGAAAAAGAAATAGGAGATCACCAGCGCACTGGTGAAGTGGCCGCTGCTGTTGCGCATGTTGTTGAGGTAGACCTGCAGGGTTTCGTAGCGGGTGCCGACCAGGATGTTGGCAAATACGAACTCGCCGAACAGGAACGAGAACGACAGCAGCAACGCCACCATGAGGCCCTTGCGCAGGTTCGGCAGCACCACCAGGAAGGCTGCCTGAAAGGTGCTGGCGCCGAGCAGTTGGGCGGCGTCCATCAGGTCGCGCAGGTTGATCGCTTGCAGGTTGTTGGTGATCGCCCGGTACATGAATGGCAGCGCCACGGTGAAGTAGCAACCGATCAGGATCCACGGTGTGCCGACCATCGCGAACGGCCCGGAGCCGTAGAGCTGCAACAGCCCCACCGACGACACCACCGGCGGCACCGCGAAGGGCAGCAGGATCAGGATGTTCATCAGCGCATCGAGTTTCGGGAAGTGGTAATGCACCACGAACAGCAGCGGCAGGATCAGCACCACCGACAGGATCAGCGCGCCGACGCACACCAGCAGCGACTGGCCGAAGGCGTGCAGAAAGCGCGGATCGCTCCAAAGCTGGATGTACCACTTGAAGGTGAAACCGCTGGGCAGGATGGTGGCCGACCAACTGCTGGCGATCGAGTAGACCAGCGTGCCCACCAGCGGCAGCAGCAGGATGGCGAACAGCAGGTACACCACGACGCGGTGGTAGACGCCGGCCGGGCCGGATTCAGCGCGAGACATGGTAGCTCCTCTTCAACAGCAGTTGATGCACGACGGTCACCAGGGTCATCAGCGCCACCAGTACCACGGCCAGTGCGCTGGCCAGGTTCGGATCGAGTGAAATGTCGCCGGAGACCATCGCGGCAATGCGGATCGGCAGCACGTTGAAGTTGCCGGTGGTCAGTGCGTACACCGTGGCGTAGGCGCCAAGGGCGTTGGCCAGCAAGATCACGAAGGTGCCGAGCAGGGCTGGGGTCAGCACCGGCAGGCCGATGTGGCGCCAGAACTGCCAGCCGTCGGCGCCAAGCAGTGCAGCGGATTCACGCCAGTCTTCGCGCAGGGCGTCGAACGCCGGGTACAGCAGCAGGACGCCGAGGGGAATCTGGAAGTAGGTGTAGAGGATGATCAGCCCGGTTTTTGAATACAGGTTGAAGTCCTGAATGATCCCGGCCTGTTTCAGCATGATCGTGATGCTGCCGTTGAAACCGAGCAGGATGATGAACGCAAACGCCAGAGGCACGCCGGCGAAGTTGCTGGTCATGTTGGCGAAGGCGTTGACGAAGTTGCGCAGTTTCGAATCGACCCGACGCAGGGAATACGCACCCAGCACCGCGATGATGATCCCGAACACGCTCGACCAGAAGCTGATTTCGAGGCTGTACTGGATCGCCTGCAGATAGAACTTCGAATTGAAGATCTTGCTGAAGTTGGCGAAACCCCAGCCGAACTCTTCCGATTGCAGGCTGTTGATCATCACCCAGACCAGCGGTGCAATTTCGAACACGATAAAGAACAGCGCAAAAGGCACCAGGCACAGAGCGGCCAGCCATTTGCCGCGAGTCATTGAGTTCACTTGAGCAACTCCCGGCACACAGGTTTGTCGTGAGGTACACCGAGCAGCTCGCAGACGGTGCCGCAGATATCGGTCTGCTTTGGAGCGGCGTCGGCTTTCAGGCTGAAGGCGTCGCCGAGCACGAACAGCGGCACCTGGCGTTCTTCCGGCAGCAGGCCGTTGTGCGAGCGGTCGTTGTTCATGCCATGGTCGGCAGTCACCAGCACCTGATAGCCAGCATCGAGCCAGCCTTGCAGGTAGTCGGCGAGGATGATGTCGGCGCTGCGGGCACTGTTGCGGTACTGCGGGGTGTCGAGGCCGTGCTTGTGCCCGGCGTCGTCGATGTTCATCGGATGGATCAGCAGAAAGTCCGGTGCGTGGCGCAGGCGCAGGTTTTCGGCGTCGGCGAACAGGTGTGAATCCGGATAGTGATCGTTCCAGTAGAAGTGGCCGTGCTGGATCGGTAGCGTCGGGTCATCGGTATGCCGATCCCGTGCCGCCACGAAGGGCGAGCGGTTATAGAGCTCGCTGACCCAGTGGTACGCCGCTGCTGCGGTTTTCAGGCCGGCATCTCGGGCGTAGTGATAGATGCTGCGCTGGTTGGACAGGCGCGAGACGTTGTTGTGGACGATGCCGCTGTCGATGGGTGGCACGCCCGTGAGGATGCATTCGTAAAGCGGTCGGGACAGGGCCGGCAGCTCGCACTCCAACTGGTAGAGCGCGGCGCGTCCTGCGCCGACATAAGCCTGCAGATGCCCCATGGCGTGACGCGCGACCTCGTAATTGAGGCCGTCGAGCACGACAAGGATGACGTTGTGCTTCATAGGGGCAAAAACTCCGCGAAGTTCAGATATCTCGAAATCAACTCAATCCCTTGTGGGAGCGGGTTTTCTCGCGAAAGCGGTGGATCATTCCACATTGATGTCGACTGACAGGACGCCTTCGCGAGCAAGCCCGCTCCCACATTTGGATCTTCAACAGATCACAAAAGGGTGATCAGCCGCTTTATTTCATCTCTACGATGACTTCTTCGTTCCACTTCTGCGGCAGAGCCTTGGAGGTTTTTTCCCACGCATCGGCGTCCTTGATCGGCGTGACCTTCTTGTACTGCTCGTTCGGCAGCAGTTTGGCTTTCACGTCTTCCGGCAGGGTCAAGTGCTCGGCGCGGATCGGGCGGGCGTTGCCGCGGGCGAGGTTGGTCTGGCCGGCGTCGCTGAAAATGTATTCGCGGGTCAGCTTGGCGGCGTTCGGGTTCTTCGCGTATTTGTTGATGATGGTGGTGTAGCCGGAAATCACCGAACCGTCGGACGGGATCAGCACCACGTAGTCATCCGGATTGGCCATCTTGGCCTTGTAGCTCAGGCCGTTGAAGTCCCAGACCACGCCGACTTCGATCTCGCCTTTCTCCATGGTGGCGATGGTCGGGTTGGCCATCGACAGGCGGCCCTGCTTGGCGATGTCTGCGAACAGCAGCAGGGCAGGCTGGATGTTTTTCTCGTCGCCACCGTTGGCCAGCGCAGCGGCGAGTACGCCGTTTGCAGCCTGGGCCGCGGTGCTCACGTCACCGATGGAAACCTTGTATTTGCCGCCCTTGAGGTCAGCCCATTTGGTCGGCACTTCGGAGCCGTGCAGCAGCTTCTTGTTGACGATGAAGGCGATGGTGCCGGTGTAGGCCAGTGCCCAGTTGCCGTCCTTGTCCTTGGCCCATGCAGGCACTTGATCCCAGGTGGTCGGCTTGTACGGTTGCACTACGCCTTGCTTGACCGCGATCGGACCGAAAGCGGCGCCGACGTCGCCGATGTCGGCGGTGGCGTTGTCCTTCTCGGCGGCGAACTTGGCGATTTCCTGGGCCGAACTCATGTCGGTGTCGATGTGTTTCAGGCCGTAGGTCTTGGCCAGGTCTTCCCAGGTACCTTTCCAGTTGGCCCAGTCATCGGGCATGCCGACGCTGTTGACGGCGCCTTCCGCTTTCGCAGCGGCTTCGAGGGTTTTCAGATCATCAGCCGCCATGGCGGCGGTGCACATGGCAATGGTCGAGCCTAACAGTGTTGCCAGGAAAAGCTGTTTCATTCCGAAGCTCCTTGGTCGTGTTCAACGCTGCGATTGCGGTTTGTGTTGGTCTAGGTCAGCAATACCTGAGCCAATGTAGGGGGGCTGGATGACACTTTGATGTCGGCGGATACCCGACCCGCGTTTTATTTCTCTGGTATCGACGGCTGCCCGGTAAGCGTAGACCACCCTCAAAGTCCCGGTGGACAAGGGACTTGGCCGATGTATTGCAAGTTGTCAGGGAGACCGTTCGGTAGTTTTGTCATCTCTCGGTCATCTGCACTGCCTAGGCTTGCAACACGACCGAACGGCGCAATAGTCGTGCGGTTTTGCCCCGAAACAGTGCTGGTCTAGTCCAGATAGGTAACGTTGATGCGCGATGAGGCAACAAAAGCGGTGACAGCCATTGGCCAGATCCTTCAGGAGCAACTCGACCATGGTTTGCTCGTGGCGGGGAGCAAGTTGCCGGCCGAGCGCAAGCTCAGCGAGTTGTTCGGTACTACGCGCATTACTGTGCGTGAAGCCTTGTTGCAGCTGGAGGCGCAAGGGCAGATTTATCGCGAGGAGCGTCGGGGCTGGTTCGTGTCGCCACCGCGTCTGGCCTATAACCTGATGCAGCGCAGTCACTTTCACGCGATGGTCAGTGCGCAGGGGCGGGTGCCGTCGACCGAGGTGATTTCGGCGCGGTTGCAACCGGCGTCAGCGGCGGTCTGCGCTTGGTTGCAGTTGCCGGCGTTGTCGAGCGTGATTCAGATTTGCCGGTCGCGGCGGATCGATGGGCGGCTGGTGTTGTATGTGGAGCATTATCTGAATCCGCAGTTTTTTCCGGGGATTCTGGAGTTTGATTTGAATCAGTCGATTACCGAGCTGTATGCGCGGCATTACGATTTGCACTATGGGCGGGTGCGGTTCGAGATTGTGCCTACGTCGTTGTCGGTGGATGCGGCGGCGGCTTTACGGGTTTCGGTGGGGAGTCCGGGGTTGCGGATTGCCCGGGTCAATTATGATCAGGCTGGGCGGTTGATTGATTGTGATCTGGAGTTTTGGCGGCATGATGCGATTCACGTTGGGGTTGATGTTGTTTGACCTTGACCTTGGCGGCCTTTGGGCCGACCAGGTTTTGGGTTGTTTTGGGTGAATATCCGTTGCTTCGGGTGTTGCGGCTGGCGGTTCCGCTCTTACAGCGGCTCACTTTTGCAGACGCCCAAAAGTAAGCAAAACGCTTGGCCCCTGCGTTCGGCACCTCGCTGAGGCTCGGTGTTCCTTCGTTACGGGATTCATCCGGGGGCATCGCCTACGGTTTGCTTCGCTGCACCTCCTCTCGATGTGTTTGGCTTCGCCAAACGGCGCTGCGCGCCTACCCCCGGATGAATCCCTCCACTCAGCCTTCCGATGGGGCCGGCACGTCAAAAGCTTTTCTCGAGCTAACGCTCATCGTGGTGAGTGGGGCGGCTGCGCCGCATCTGGCGATCCGGTTTGCCAGCGATGGTGGCCTGACAGTCAGCGTCTATTCCTGGGTTTGGCCACCACCACCCGCTGTAATCACCTGCACATTCATCCTCGGCGTCGCCAGATCCAGTCCTGCCTCATCCAGATGCCGTTTCAGCGACAAATTGAACGCCCGTGAAACTTCCCACTGTTTGATCGGTGCGGTCTTGAACCGTGCGCGCAATATCGCATTACCCGATTCAAAACTTTCCACCCCTGAATCTCCAGTGGCGACCAGATGTTGCGGCGCTGCAGCGGGTCGGTACGCATTTTCTGGCCGACTTCGCGCATCAGTTTGATTGCTTCGTCGATGTTCATGTTGAACGGCACCGCCACGCGGAAGATCGCGTAGCCGAATTCCCGGGAGTAGTTCTTGATGCTTTTGATTTCGCTGAACGGGATGGTGTGGACGATGCCGTCGATGTCCCGCAGTCGCACGGTACGGATGGTCAGGCCTTCGACGGTGCCCAGGTGGCCGCCGACGTCGACGTAGTCGTCGATGGCCAGCGAGTCTTCGATGATGATGAACAGGCCGGTGATCAGGTCGGCCACCAGTGACTGGGCGCCGAAGCCGATCGCCAGGCCGATCACGCCGGCACCGGCCAGCAGGGGCGTGACGTTCATGCCCATGTTTGCCAGGGCGACGATCAGGGCGATGATGAAGATCGCCACGAACAGCACGTTGCGAATCAGCGGCATCATCGTCTGCGCGCGGGCGTTGGCCAGGCCTTTGCGGGAGCGGGTGAGGGCGTGGTGGACGGCGGTGTCGCTGAGGATCCAGATCAGCCAGGCGAAGATCAGCGTGCCTATCAGGCTGAACAGTTTGATGCTGACGTCGTGGCCTTCGCCTTCGGTGAAGCCGATCAGCGACATGCCCCAGACCCGCAGGCCAAGTTCGATGAACGCCAGCCACACCAGCAAATGGGCGAGGGTGTAGAAGAAGCTTTTCAGGCGTTCGGAATACAGCGCGTGGCGTTTCGGGCCGCGTTGCGGTTTGAGGGCGTGGCGGCGTACGAGGCCGTTGATCACCATGCACAACACCAGCAGCACGGTGCAGATCAGCGACTGGCGCAGGGCGGTGCTGGTGTCGCCGGCGGAGACGAAAGTGGCGAACAGGGAAATCCCCACCAGCACCAGCGCCGGCACGTACCAGAAGGTGCCGAGGATTTCGATGGTGTCGCTGAGGGCGCGGCGGGTCAGGCGGCGGGACAGCGGCTGGTTGCGGATCAGGTGGGCGATCGGGCGGCGGAAGCGCAGGATGAACAAGCCGGTGGAGAGGGCCGCCAGCACATTGGCGACGGTGGCGGCGGTGTGTGCCAGATGCACGCCCAGAGCGGCCACCAGGCGCGGGTCGTTCAGACCCTCACCGAACGCGGCGAAGCTGCCGATCAGCCACAACGGGCGGAAGGCCTGGTGACGCAGGATATACAGTGCACGATGGCGGTGCGGGCCATCGAGTACGGAAAAGGCGATGACGCAGATTGCCGAGAAACAGGTACCGACCACCAGCGCGTAAGCCAGGAGCATCGCCAGGCTTTTGCCCAGGGACGATGGCAACGCGTAGCTCATGTACACCGTGATGACCAGGGCGATCATCCATGGTCCGAGCTTGCGCAGGGCGAAGCGCAGCATGTCGAGGGCTCGTGGATGTTGCGGCAGTTCTTCGGTCAGGCCGAAGCGCATGCGGACCCGGTGGCCGAGCCAGATCAGGGCGGCGGCCAGCAGGCTCCAGACCATCAGGATCACGGCGAAAGCGAAGATGATCGGCAGCCATTCGCTGGCCGGCAGCATCAAGTCCGACAGTTCGCCCTTGGCCAGATCGAATTCGGCGGACCAGCGATTGAGCGGGCTGTCGTTGCCGGTAAATTGCTTTTCGAAATTGGCGAGGGTGCCGCCAATCAGGCCCAGTACGCCTTCTTCCGGGGTGGCCTGGGCTTTTTTCGTGGTGTCGCGCAGTTTTTTCAGGTCGGTCAGCAACTGGGCGCGTTGCTTGTCGTTTTCCAGCGACTTGATGACTTCGTCGAGTGACTGGCCGAGCGGCTCCTGAGCTTCGGGTTGCGCCTTGTTCGAGCCGCTGAGCAGCCCGGGCAGGGTCACCGCGTGGGCAGGCGCCAACGGCAGTAGCGTCATCAGACAGATGAGGAGCAGGCAGGGCAGGGCAATAAGACGAGCGAACACTAGGCGGTCAACCTCGCAAGGGGCGGATCGGGCGAGTGTACGAGCCCGCCTAAATCAATGCGAGCCGGGCGCGGATTTATTCGTTGAGTTTGGCGAGGATCTTGTAGACCACAGTGGCCAGGATCAACAGCATGCCGATCCACATGGCGAACACCCCGGCGTTCTTGTCGCGGAAGTTGAAGCCGATTGCCAGCAGAATCATTCCGCACAGAATCGGAATGAGCATGGCGTGGAACGAAGACATCGAGATCATGGCGACAGCCTTGTCGTAGGGAATGATTTAAGTCTAGGTGGAATTTTGCCGACCGGTGGTGATGTGTATCACTGTCGCCGTGGCGAGGGAGCAAGCGCCCTCGCCACAGGATCGGTTACGGCAATTCGCGGCTGGCGTAGAACGCGCTCAGCACTTTGACCAGGTGCGCCAGGTCATGGCTGCCACACAGTTCGCGGATCGAGTGCATGGCGAACGTCGGCAGTCCGATGTCGACCGTGCGCACGCCGAGGTGGCTGGCGGTGATCGGGCCGATGGTCGAGCCGCAACCCATGTCGCTGCGTACGACGAAGCTTTGCACCGGTACTTCTTCGGCCATGCACAGATGACGGAAGAACCCGGCGGTTTCGCTGTTGGTGGCGTAGCGCTGGTTGCTGTTGACCTTGATGACCGGGCCGGCGTTGAGTTTCGGGCCGTGGTTGGCGTCGTGCTTCTCGACGTAGTTCGGGTGTACGCCGTGGGCGTTGTCGGCCGAGACCAGCAGGGATTTCTGAATGGTGCGTACGAACTCGTCACCTTCGGGCAACAGGCGGCGCAGGGTCTGTTCCAGCATCGGGCCGTCGGCGCCGCAGGCCGAGCAGGAGCCGACTTCTTCGTGGTCGTTGCACACCAGCACGCAGGTTTCTTCGGTGTCGGCGGTCAGCAGGGCTTGCAGGCCCGCGTAGCACGACAGCAGGTTGTCCAGTCGCGCACCGGCGATGAAATCACCGTGCAGACCGATGACGGCTGCGCTCTGGGTGTCGTAGAAACTCAGCTCGTAATCGAGCACCACGTCGGCGTTGAGGCCGTGTTCGCGGGCCAGTTGATCGGTGAGCACCGCGCGGAAATCCACACGTTCGTCACCGGCGAACTGCGCGAGAATCGGCGGCAGTTCGGTCTGGGCGTTGATGGCCCAGCCCTGATTGGCTTCGCGGTTGAGGTGGATCGCCAGGTTGGGAATGATCGCGATCGGGGCTTTGAAGTCGATCAACTGACTCTCGACCTTGCCGTCGCGGCGGAAGGTCACGCGGCCGGCCAGCGACAGATCACGGTCGAACCACGGTGCCAGCAGCGCGCCGCCGTAGACTTCGACGCCCAGTTGCCAGAAACCCTGGCGCTGCAATTCAGGTTGCGGCTTGACCCGCAGGCACGGGCTGTCGGTGTGGGCGCCGACCAGACGGATACCGTCGTGCAGTGGCGAGTTGCGGCCCATCTTGATCGCGACGATCGAGGAGTCGTTACGAGTGACGTAGTAACGGCCATTGGCTTCGGTGTGCCAGGTCTCGCGCTCGTCGAGGCGCACATAACCGGCGGCCTCCAGGCGTTGAACAAGGCTGGCGGTGGCGTGGAACGGGGTAGGGGAGGCCTTGAGGAAGTCGATCAGGCCTTGGTTCAACTCTTCGCGCATAAGAAGCTCCAGACAGCAATGGGCGGGAGTTTAACGCATCGGCCTGATGCTTGGGACATGACATGTGCCGCTCGCGTCAACGAGCGGCGGCCACGCGTTTTTTCAGGTAGTTCATGATGAGTTTTTCGTCTTCGGGCTTTTCCGGGCGAGGCAGCTGCTGCGGCCAGCGGCTCTGGTTCAGTAGCTTTTTCTGACGACTCTCGTCCCAACGAAGAATCTCTCGCGAGGCACATTCCCACCACTCATGGCGACAGGCGCTGTAGTACGGATGATCCGGCGCGGCGCTGCCGTACAAGAGATCGCGGCCGACCTTGCGCATGGTGCCGCTCTGATTGCGCAGCTTCCATTTGATTTTCAGGCGCTGCCAGGCGGACGGGAAGGGTTTGACCCGCGGCACGTCCTTGCACAAATCCACCAGGCGCTGGCTGAACTTCTCGCCGTGCTGGGCGAAGAAGAACGCCTGCATCGCGTGGAAAAAGCGCTTTTCCGCGAAGTAGTGATAGATGTACTTGCGCGCTTCGACCACCGGCCGTTTGCGCATGGCGAACGACAGGGCGATCTGCTCGATGGTATGGATTTCGAAACCGTCGGCGGTCCATTCGTCGATCAGGCGGATCGACTCTTCGAACAATTTCCCGTCACTGTCGGTTACGCCGCACAGCCCGCTGTTGTAGAGCTTGAAGCCGTTGTCCGGGGTTACGCCGTGGGCGCTGAGGTCACGACCGAGCTTCAGGTAGTCCTCGCGCTCGAAGACGTCTTTCCAGTCGTATTCGAAACGGTCCATCACCGATTGCTCCGGGGTAATGTGCGGGAACAGGCGATTGGGGTCGCTGGTGAACAGGGTGTCGGTATCGACGAACAAGGTCTTTTCGGCCAGTTGCAGGCCGGCGGCGATGGCGCAGGCCTTGCGTCGGTGGTGATAGCCGTTGTCGCCTTGCCAGCGGGTCAGGGTCGGCTCGTCGAGCAGCACGGTGTCGACCGGCCAGCCTTCATAGTCCTGCGGTCGGTCAGTGAGGATCCTGATCGCCGGGCGCTTGCCGGTCTTGGCCTGGGACAGGGCGGTCAGGATGCTGAACTTGGCTTCGCGCCGATAAACATCCTGATTGCCGTAAATCAGGTAAAGCAGTTGATGACGGGTCTTCTTGACGGGTGTTGCCAGGGAATCAGAACAACTCATCCGGAACAAAATCCTTTAAAACAGGCGGCTGCCGGTCAGGCAGTGCTTAAAACGGAGCCGGGCATTCGAAGCGCAAGCGCTCGCCGGACTGTGGATGGGTGAAGCTGAGCATGCTCGCGTGCAGGCACAAACGCGGCCAGGCGGCCAAGGCTTGCTCATGAGCATAGAGCCCGTCACCCAGCAGCGGGTGACCGATGGACAGCATGTGCACGCGCAACTGGTGCGAGCGGCCGGTAATCGGCGTCAGTTCGACGCGGCACCAGTCGCCACATCGTTCCAGCACACGCCAGAAGGTCAGGGCGTGTTTGCCGAATTCGTGGTCTACCACGTGGCGCGGCTTGGTCGGCGGGTCGTAGCGCAGAGGCAGGTCGATGCTGCCGCTGTCCAGTTCCGGCTGTCCCCAACAGAGCGCAGTGTAGGCTTTCTCTGTTTCACGATCGTGAAACTGGCGTGACAGTTCGCGGTGAGTGTCGGCGTCGCGGGCCAGCAGAATGATGCCGGAGGTTTCCCAGTCCAGGCGATGGACGATGCGCGCTTCCGGGTAGCCGTTTTCCTGCAGGCGAGTGATCAGGCAATCCTTGTTGTCGTCGGCCCGGCCGGGCACGGAGAGCAACAGGGTCGGTTTGTTCACCACCAGCACGGCAGCGTCCTGATGGATGATTTGGACGTTGGACAACGGCATTAAAACAGCCTCGTAACAAATGCCAACGGCGGCTCAGGGCACTTCCGGTGTCGGAAGGGCCCTGAGCCGCCGTCGTTCCTGCCGGATCGACTCAGCGATCTGGCAGGGTGATATTGAGTTCCAGAATCGAGCAACTGCCCTGGCTTTCCAGTGCAACATGTACGTCGTCGTTGCCGATGTTGACGTACTTGCGGATCACGTCCACCAGTTCCTTCTGCAAGGCTGGCAGGTAATCCGGCGTGCTGCGCTGGCCGCGCTCATGCGCCACGATGATCTGTAGACGCTCTTTCGCTACCGAGGCAGTGCTTGGCTTTTTGTTGGCACGAAAGAAGTCAAAAAGGTTCATTACCTACCTCCAAACAGGCGCTCGAAGAATCCCTTCTTCTCGACATCGAGGAACCGGTGTGCTTTGTCTTTGCCCAGCAGGCGGTCGACGGTGTCGCTGTAGGCCTGGCCGGCATCGCTCTGGTCGTCGAGGATCACCGGGACGCCCTGGTTGGAAGCCTTGAGCACCGCCTGGGATTCCGGGATCACGCCCAGCAGGGTTACCGAGAGGATTTCCTTGACGTCTTCGACGCCGAGCATTTCGCCCTTTTCAACGCGCTCCGGGTGGTAGCGGGTGATCAGCAGGTGTTCCTTGATCGGGTCTTCGCCACGTTCGGCGCGACGGGATTTGCTGGCCAGCAGGCCGAGCATGCGGTCCGAGTCACGTACCGAGGAGACTTCCGGGTTGGTCACGACGATCGCTTCGTCAGCGAAGTACATGGCCAGGTGAGCACCTTTCTCGATGCCCGCCGGGGAGTCGCAGACCACGAACTCGAATTGTTCCTTGAGCTCCATCAGGACTTTTTCCACGCCTTCGACGGTCAGCGCGTCTTTGTCGCGGGTCTGGCTGGCGGCCAGCACATAAAGGTTTTCCAGGCGCTTGTCTTTGATCAGGGCCTGTTGCAGGTTGGCTTCGCCGTTGACCACGTTGACGAAGTCATACACCACGCGGCGCTCGCAACCCATGATCAGGTCAAGGTTACGCAAGCCCACGTCGAAGTCGACGATCACTGTTTTGTGGCCGCGCAGAGCGAGGCCGGTACCGATAGCGGCGCTGGTGGTGGTCTTACCCACACCACCCTTGCCGGATGTAACCACGAGAATCTTGGCCAAGGTGTTTCACCCCTAAGGAAGAAGGACTGTTCAGCCCCTGAAAAACATCTCTTGAAAACTACTGCAGTCGGACAGCCTTGGCTGGAATTTGGCTTTTGGCCTTTTTCCTACTTCGTTTGAGCCGTTTTCGCTACGTTTTAGAGATGCTTGGAAAATGCGGCAGTATCCGTTAAAGCCGAATGATGTTCAACACGTCGCCCGATAGGCTGACCTGTACACCCGAACCCCACATCGGATCGCGACGCAGGTCTTCGGAAACCTTGTAATGGCCTGCGATGGAGATCAGTTCAGCGCTCAATTGCTGACAGAAAATCCGCGCCTTGGTGTCGCCCTTGACCCCGGCCAGCGCACGACCGCGCATCGGGCCGTATACATGGATGTTGCCATCGGCGAGAAGTTCCGCCCCCGGACTGACCGAGGAAACCACCACCAGATCGCCACCCTGGGCATAGATCTGTTGGCCACCACGTACTGGCGTAGTGATGACGCGGGTCTGTTTGACGGTCGGCTCCGGCGGCTTTTCCGGTTTCTTCGGAGCGACAGGTTCGGCGGTTTCCAGCGGTCGCTCGCGGGCGCCGGACGGCGGCAGCACCGGGATGTCGATGGCGATGGCGGCAGCGATGTCTTCGATGCGGCTGGCGCGGATCGCCAGGGTGCGCAGGCCGTGCTGGCGGCACACGCGCATCAGGCCCGGCAGGTCGACGGCGCCTTCGCTGGGTGGCAATTTGTCCAGCGCCAGAACCAGCGGCGCGTTGCTGAAGAAGTTCGGCGCCTGGGCGACTTTGGCGGCCAATTGCCGATCGAGGCTGTCCAGGTCGTTGCGGGACAGTTCCAGCACCGTAATGGCGAGCATGCTGCCCTTCAGCTGGAACACGGGATCTTGGTCTAGCGGTTCGGTTTGGCTCATGTCGGCATACAACGGCTTGTCACTAAAAGTGCCGAGACTTATAACGAGAACGCCCGCCAGCCGCAAGCCGGGTCGAACGATGTAGAATGCGCGGCCACTTATTTACGGAAGCTTTAATGGATCGCCCGCGTTTTCGAAAAGCATTTCTTGCTCCACGCTTCTGGCCGCTCTGGTGCGGCCTGGGGCTGTTGTGGCTGATCGTGCAGCTGCCGTATCCGGCATTGCTGGCCATCGGTCGCTTTCTCGGTGCCTTGATGTATCGCTTCGCCGGCGACCGGCGGCGCATCGCCAAGCGCAATCTGGAACTGTGTTTCCCGGAAAAATCCGCCGCTGAGCGCAAACGCCTGCTCAAGGAAAACTTCGCCTCCACCGGCATCGCGTTCTTTGAAATGGCGATGAGCTGGTGGTGGTCGCGTCAGCGCCTGGCGAAACTGGCCCACGTCGAAGGCCTGGAACATCTGCAAAAGGCCCAGCGCGAAGGCAAGGGCGTGATTCTGATGGCGGTGCATTTCACCACGTTGGAAATCGGCGCCGCGCTGCTCGGTCAGCAGCACACCATCGACGGCATGTACCGCGAGCACAAGAACCCGCTGTTTGACTTTATCCAGCGTCAGGGCCGCGAGCGGCACAACCTCGATTCGCTGGCGGTAGAGCGTGACGACGTGCGCGGCATGCTCAAGCTCCTGCGTTCCGGGCGCGCGATCTGGTATGCACCGGATCAGGACTACGGCGCCAAGCAAAGCATCTTTGTGCCGCTGTTCGGCATTCAGGCCGCGACCGTCACCGCCACCAGCAAGTTCGCCAGACTGGGCAAGGCGCTGGTGGTGCCGTTCACCCAGGAGCGACTCGCTGACGGCAGCGGTTACCGGCTGGTGATCCATCCGCCTCTGGAAGGTTTCCCGGGCGAGACCGAAGAGGCTGATTGCATCCGCATCAACCAGTGGGTAGAAGGCGTGTTGCGTGAGTGCCCCGAGCAATACTTGTGGGCGCACCGTCGCTTCAAGAGCCGTCCACCGGGTGAGCCGAAGCTGTACGCCAAACGCGGTTGAACCTTCCATCCCTATAAGCACCACGGAGCGTTGCGATGAGCCCAGCTGAACCGGTCACAGGTTTGATTCTTTCCGGCGGCGGGGCTCGAGCGGCGTATCAGGTGGGGGTGCTGGCGGCGATTGCCGAACTGCTGCCGCTGGGGGCGGACAATCCGTTCCCGGTGATCGTCGGCACATCGGCCGGGGCGATCAACGCGGTCAGTCTGGCCAGCGGCGCCACGGACTTTCGTGCCGCCATCGAACGCCTGACGTTGTTCTGGCAAGGCTTTCGCAGCCATCGCGTGCTGCGCAGCGACTGGCCGGGCGTAATCCGCCAGGCCAGTCGTTTCGTCAGTCACAGTCTGCTGGGCATGGGCCGGCAACTGCCGGTGGCACTGCTCAACAGCTCGCCGTTGCGCCATTTGCTCAATGAAAAACTACACATGCCCGGCATTGCCGAATCCATCGCCCGCAAGCAGTTGCATGCGGTGGCGGTGACGGCGTTCGGCTACGAATCCGGGCAAGCGGTGACCTTCTATCAAGGCGGCGGCAGCATCGATGCCTGGCTGCGCCATCGACGCATCGGCGTACCCACGCAATTGACCGTGGAGCATTTGCTCGCCAGTTCGGCGATCCCACTGTTGTTCGCACCGGTGAAAATCGACAATGAGTATTTCGGCGATGGCGCAGTGCGCCAATCGGCGCCGATCAGCCCGGCATTGCACCTGGGTGCGAGCCGGGTTTTGGTGGTCGGTGTCAGTGGCAACCCGCGCGGGTTCGATCCGGCGCAACCGCTGGAGCGCACTTACACCGGTCAGCAGCCGACGCTGGCGCAGATCGGCGGGCACATGCTCAACAGTACGTTCATTGACAGCCTGGAAAGCGATATCGAGCTTCTTCAGCGTCTGAACCAGTTCAGTCACTTGATGCCCGATGGAACGCCGACGCGTGCCTTGGGCGTGGCGCCAGTTGAAGTGCTGGTGATCTCGCCGAGTCAGCCGATCGATGAAATCGCGGCGCGGCATCGTCAGGAACTGCCGGCGGCGTTGCGGTTGTTCTTGCGCGGGCCGGGGGCGACCAAAACGAGCGGGGCAGGGGTGTTGAGCTATCTGCTGTTCGAGGCGGGGTATTGCAGCGAGTTGATCGACCTGGGGCGGCGCGATGCACTGGCCAAACGCGATGAGCTGTGCCGGTTTTTGGGGATTACCGAGGCGGTGATTCCGGCCTGATATTTGGGGTGCTACTGCCATTCGCGAGCAAGCCCGCTCCCACATTAGATCTGTGGCGTGCACAAAACCAATGTGGGAGCGGGCTTGCTCGCGAAGGCGTCCTTGCAGACGCCACTAACAGCATCAGAAGTGGAACTTCACCAGGAAGCTGGTCACGTTCTGATTGGTGGTGAACGCACGGGTGTCGTCGATCCCGTACTTGTCTTTCCAGTAGTCGTATTCAACACCGACGTACAACTGCTTCTCGCCGAAATTCAGCGCCTTGCCCAGGTCGTATTTGACCTGTGGGTTGAAGTGCAGGTTGGCGTGGTATTCGCCTTTGCTGTTGACGTCGTTGTCGACCACCCAGTCCATGTAGCCGTCGATCAGCACGTTCGAGTCGCCGACCGGAATGGTGTAGGACCAGACCGGAGTGATCTGCCAGACGTTGTCACCCGGACGCGAGCCTTCGGTGTGACGCTGGTAGAAGTTCAGCTGGAAGTAGTCGAAGCCCGGAATCGCCAGGTCGAACCCTGGACCGATCAGGTAGGACTCGACGTCGCCTTCGCCGAACTCATAGGTCATGGCCAGCAACACGTCTTTGATCGGGCCGAATTCGATCTTCTGGTCGAGCACCTTGCCGAGCGACAGGCGTGGGCTGAATTCGCCGTAATAGGTGTTGTTGCCGACGCCGCCGTCTGGCTTGCCGTTGTAGAAGATCTTGTCGATGAACAGGAAGTTGTCCCCATACTTCCAAGCATCGGCGTGCTCGAAGGTGACGGTCTGCTGGATGGCAGGGTTGACCTTGAAGTCTTTACCGTAAAGGTAGGTCAGGCTGTTGTTCTGCCATTGCAGCAAGCCGTCGGCCATGGCCTGGCCCCCGGCCAGCATGGTTCCCGCAAGCATCAGGCTGGTGCTCATACGTTTCATTCGGTTGCTCCCAAAGTAGGTGTTCCACGTTTATTTTTTTGAGTCGGCGCTCTGGTGTGGCGCCTTTTTTCCTTGCTGCAAAAATCATCCATCCGGTCAGCTTTCATGCTGTTAGCAAGAGCTGAGCCAAGGCTTTTCGAAAAGCAAAAAAACGCCCGCCGGCTGCTGAAAAACAGTCGACTGAGCGTGTTTTCGGGATGCCTCGGTACTGACCGGGGCCGGGATAAGTTGGCCCGTTGGTCAGGAATTAAATCCGGGCTTTTTTTTAGACCGAATTCAGGAGGCCGCGGAGAATACTGACTCAACGGCCAGGTCTCAAGTGCCCCGCAACAGAGCACCGACGACAGGTAGGGGGCACGGTTGCGGGTCATCTTAGAAGTGCACCTTCACCAGCAGGCTGGCGGTGTTCTGATTGGTGTCGAGGTTGTGGCTGCTTTCGACCCCGTATTTGTTCTTCCAGTAGCTGTATTCGGTGCCGACATACAGTTGCTTCTGGCTCCAGCCGAGGGCTTTGCCCAGGTCGTATTTGATCTGCGGGTTGATGTGCAGGTTGGCGTGATAGGTGCCGCGGGAGTTCTCGTCGTTGTCGACGACCCAGTCGAGATAGCCGTCGATCAGCACGTCGGAGTTGCCCAGCGGAAAGCTGTAGGACCAACCCGGAGTGATCTGCCAGACACCATCGCCCGGGCGCGGGCCTTCGGTCTGGCGGCGGAAGATGTTCAGGGTGACGTAGTTGAAACCCGGCACTTTCAGGTCGAAACCCGGGCCGATCAGATAGGCCTCGCTCTCGCCTTCGCCGTACTCGTAGGTCATCGCCAGCAGCACGTCCTTGATCGGGCCGAATTCGATCTTCTGGTCGAAGATCTTGCCGAACGAGAAGCGCGGGGTGAATTCGCCGTAGAAGGTGTGGGGGCCTTTGTTGCGATCTTCCTGGCCGTTGTAGAAGATCTTGTCGACGAACAGGAAGTTGTCGCCGTACTTCCACTTGTCGGCGTGCTCGAACGTCACCGTCTGCTGGATCGACGGGTTGATCGCGAAGTTCTTGCCGTACAGGTAGCTCAGGCTGTTGGTCTGCCACAGCAATAAATCGCCGGCCATGGCTTGTGATGCGGCCAGCAGGCCGCCGCTCAACAACACGTTGGTTTGAGTCCGGATCATCTGTTGCTCCCTCTTGTTTTTATTGTTTGAGGCAGGGTGTTGCTTACCCCTGTGGGAGCGGGCTTGCTCGCGAAGGGGGCGTGTCAGTCACTACAAATGTTGAATGACACACCGCTTTCGCGAGCAAGCCCGCTCCCACAAGGTTTCATCGGTGTTGCTGTTAATGCTGATGTGCGTGACAGTCATTGATGGCCGCGCGCTCGGCGCCGCCCAGAATGTTGAACAACAGGTTCAGCGTCAGCGCGCTGAGGGTGGCCATGGCGATGCCGCTGTGGGTGATCGGGCTCATCCACAACGGCAGGTGGGCGAAGAACTCCGGGCGCACCACCGGGATCAGGCCCATGCCGATGCTTACCGCTACCAGCAGCTGATTGCGACGGTCGCCAATGTCGGCCTCTTGCAGGATCTTGATCCCGGTAGCCGCCACCATGCCGAACATCGCAATCGCCGCGCCACCGAGTACTGCCGGTGGGATCGACGCCACCAGGAACGCGGCTTTCGGCAGCAGGCTCAGGACGATCAGCAAACCGCCGGCGACGATGGTCACCGAGCGGCAGCGCACGCCGGTCATCTGCACCAGGCCGATGTTCTGCGCGAAAGAGGAGTGGGTGAAGGTGTTGAAGAAACCGGCAACGAACGATGCGCCGGCATCACACAGCAAGCCGCGACGCAGCATGCGCGGGCAGACTTCCTGACCGGTGATCTTGCCCAGTGCCAGGAACATCCCGGTGGACTCGACGAAGATGATCACCACCACCAGACACATCGACAGGATCGGCGCCAGTTCGAACTTCGGCATGCCGAAATGCAGCGGGGTGACGAACTGAACCCACGGCGCGTTGGCCATGCCGCTCAGATCGACCATGCCGATGGCGCCGCAGAGCACGTAGCCCAGGCACATGCCGATCAGCACGGAAATGTTGACCCAGAAACCGCGCATGAAGCGGTGGATCAACAGAATGGTGGCCAGCACCAGCGCAGCGATGGCCAGGTAAATCGGTGAACCGAATTGAGCGGCGCCAGCGCCGCCGCCGGCCCAGTTCACGGCCACGGGGAACAACGACAAACCGATCGAGGTGATGACCGTGCCGGTCACCAGAGGCGGGAAGAAGCGCACGACCTTGGACATGAACGGCGCGATGATCATGCCGAAGAACCCGGCGGCGATGGTGGCGCCGAAGATCCCCTGCAGACCGATGCCGGGCATGCCGGCCATGGCGACCATGCTGCCGACGGCGGCGAAACTGGCGCCCATCATCACCGGCATGCGGATGCCCATCGGGCCGATCCCCAGAGATTGCACGATGGTGGCGATGCCGGCGACCAGCAGGTCGGCGTTGATCAGGAAGGCGATTTCTTCACGACTCAGGCCAGCGGCCTGTCCGATGATCAGCGGTACCGCGATGGCGCCGCCGTACATCAGCAGAACATGTTGCAAACCGACCAGGATCAGTTGCAAAAGGGGCAAACGCTGAATGGCGGGTGCGTCGGGGATGCGCGCTTTGGACAGCTCGGACATGCAACACCTCGGATCTTTTTTATTCTTGTGATTGAACAGCTGCCGGGTTGCTCACAGCTGTCCTTTTGCATCAGGTAAACCGCGTTGCGGCTAATCGCAGGCAAGCCAGCTCCCACAGGATTGTGTGAATCCCTGTGTGAGCGGGCTTGCCCGCGATGCTTTTATTGCTTAGTTGGTCTGGGCTCCCTGGGCGATCCATGCACCGATCAGGTCACGTTCCTGCTGGGTCATCTGCGTGATGTTGCCCAGTGGCATGATCTGCGTGGTGATGGCTTGCGCCTGGATCCGCGCCGCGTTCTGGCGGATCTGCTCGGGGGTGTCGAACATCACACCGGCCGGGGCCGCGCTGAACAGCGGGCTGGTCGGTTTGGCCGAATGGCAGACCGCGCAGCGTTCCTGGATCACGTTGTGCACCTTGTCGAACGCAGGGCCGGCGTTGGACGCCTGAGCGGGAGCTGCGGCCGGTGCAGCAGGTGCGGCCGGTTGTGCCGCTTCAGCTGGTTTCGCGCCACCACCCAGGGCCGTTTCCGGCAGCGGCTGGTACTCGATTTTTGCTGGAGCCTTGGCCACTTCCGGTGCAGTCGGCATCGGCGCAGGGCCGGTGACGTAAGCCAGGGTGATCATGCCAACCGCTGCCACTGGCAGGGTCCAGGCAAATTTGTGACTGTCGTGACGGGTGTTGAAGTAGTGACGCACCAACACCGCCAACACCGCGATCCCGGCCAGGATCAGCCAGTTGTACTGGCTGCCGTAAGTGCTCGGGAAGTGGTTGCTGATCATGATGAACAGCACCGGCAGGGTGAAGTAGTTGTTGTGACGCGAACGCAGCAGGCCTTTGGCCGGCAGGGCCGGATCCGGCGTGCGGTTCTCGGCAATTGCGGCCACCAGTGCGCGCTGGGCCGGCATGATGATGCGGAACACGTTGCCGACCATGATGGTGCCGATGATCGCGCCGACGTGCAGGTACGCACCACGACCGCTGAACACCTTGCTGAAGCCATACGCCGCGCCGATGATCAGCACGAACAGGATGAAGCCGAGCAGGGCGGGTTTCTTGCCGAGGGGCGAATCGCAGAGGAAGTCGTAGATGAACCAGCCGGCGATCAGCGAACCGATGCCGATGGCCACGCCTTCAGGGCCGGTCAGGCCGCTGCCGGGTGCCACGAGGTAGAGCACGGGGTTGGAGTAGAACACCACGCACAGCAGCGCGATCCCCGACATCCAGGTGAAGTAGGCTTCCCATTTGAACCAGTGCAGGTTCTCCGGCATCGACGGAGGGGCCAGTTTGTATTTTTCCAGGTGATAGATACCGCCGCCGTGGATCGCCCACAGATCACCGGCAAGACCGGTTTTCGGGTTGACGCGGTTGAGGTTGTTCTCCAGCCAGACGAAGTAGAACGACGCGCCGATCCAGGCCACGCCAGTGATCATGTGAACCCAGCGCACGCTCAGGTTCAGCCATTCCAACAGATGTGCTTCCACAGTCTTTACCTCTCGCCTGTCACTCTTGTTGTCGAGTGATCAGACCTTCTCTTATTGGTGGGGGGCGAGGATCAAACGCTCATCCTCTTTGAAAAAATGCTCATCGCAGTTGTTGCCTGTGCCACTGCGATCAACCACCAGGAAGTCATCCCGCTTTTCGATCGTCAGCACCGGGTGGTGCCAGACGCCGCGATGGTAATTGATGCCCTGCCTGCCGTTGGTGACGAAGGCGCGGACCAAGCCTGATACAGGTACATCGCCAAGTGGCGCGACCACGATCAGAAAGGGGTTGCCGAGCAGCGGAATGAAAGCCTGGCTGCCCAGCGGATGGCGTTCCAGCATGCTGACGGTCATCGGCATATCCTGCGCGTCGGCGCGGAAGATGCTGATGATCGCGTTGTCCTCAGGCGTCGCGGTTTCGACCGTCGCCAGTTTGTGGAAGCGCATGGTCGAACCGTTGTTGATCATGAAGTGATCGCTGCCGTCGGTTTCGATCACGTCACCGAAAGGGGCGAAGGCTTCTTTGGTCAGCGGTTCAATCGTCAGTGTGCGCATGCTGTTCTTCTTTTCGTTGAGTTCTGTGTTGTTGGTTCTGACGCCTTCGCGAGCAAGCCCGCTCCCACATTCGACC
>NZ_JBSVWF010000068.1:0-27697 GCF_054071635.1 Pseudomonas sp. SDO52101_S400
GAAAACCGTCCACCATGTCTCCGAACATGTGTCCACCATGTCTCCGGTACATACATTGGGAGAGGGCTAGGGTGAGGGCTGCTCCTGAAGCTGGAACGCATTTTCAGACACAAAAAAGCCCCGACTCTCACGAGCCGGGGCTTTCGGTTGAAGCGCTACAACGACTTAGCCGTTGAACACGTCATCCACGCTTTTCAGCGGGTAGTTCTTCGGATACGGCAGGGTTGCTACGCCAGTCTCGATCGCAGCCTTGGCCACGGCGTCGGAGATCACGGTGATCAGGCGCTTGTCCATTGGCTTCGGAATGATGTACTCACGACCGAACTCCAGGGAGATACCACCGTAGGCGTCGCATACCTCCTGTGGAACCGGTAGCTTGGCCAGTTCGCGCAGGGCGTTGGCGGCAGCGATCTTCATTTCTTCGTTGATGCGCTTGGCGCGAACGTCCAGGGCACCACGGAAGATGAACGGGAAGCCCAGCACGTTGTTGACCTGGTTCGGGTAGTCCGAACGGCCGGTGGCCATGATCACGTCGTTGCGGGTGGCGTGAGCCAGCTCCGGGGAGATTTCCGGGTCCGGGTTGGAGCACGCGAAGACGATCGGGTTGGCTGCCATGCGCTTGAGTTGCTCGGCGGTCAGCAGGTTCGGGCCCGACAGGCCGACGAATACATCAGCACCTTCGATGGCGTCGTCCAGGGTGCGCTTCTCGGTAGCGTGAGCAAACACAGCCTTGTACTGGTTCAGGTCGTCACGGCCAGCGTGGATCACGCCGGTACGGTCGATCATGAAGATGTTCTCGACCTTGGCGCCCATGCTCACCAGCAGTTTCATGCAGGAGATGGCGGCAGCGCCGGCGCCCAGGCAGACGATTTTGGCTTCGCCGAGGGTTTTGCCGGCGATTTCCAGGGCGTTGATCATGCCCGCAGCGGTCACGATCGCGGTGCCGTGCTGGTCATCGTGGAATACCGGAATGTCGCACTGCTCGATCAGAGCACGTTCGATCTCAAAGCACTCAGGTGCCTTGATGTCTTCAAGGTTGATGCCACCAAAGGTGATGGAGATGCGTTTTACGGTGTCGATGAAGGCTTGCGGGCTTTCGGAATCGACTTCGATGTCGAATACGTCGATACCGGCGAAGCGCTTGAACAGCACGCCTTTACCTTCCATCACTGGCTTGGAAGCCAGTGGGCCGAGGTTACCCAGGCCCAGAATCGCGGTGCCATCGGAAATGACTGCAACCAGGTTGCCCTTGCCGGTGTACTTGTAGGCCAGTTCAGGATCGCGAGCGATCTCGCGCACTGGTTCAGCTACGCCGGGGCTATAGGCCAGCGACAGGTCGCGGGCAGTAGCAGTGGCCTTGGTGAGCTCGACACTCAGCTTCCCTGGACGAGGATTGGCGTGATATTCGAGAGCGGCAGTTTTCAGATCAGACATTTTGGCATTCCGCTTTTTACTGTTGGACAGACTGGTCAGCGAGGATACGCGCCTCGCAAAGTCCCCACAAGACTGCCCGGTCACCCCTGTCAAGCGCCCTGCCCTACGACTTTGGGCCAAGAGCCACGGCGCACAAGGGCTTGACTGTTCACAATCGACAGAAAAAATGTCTACAATTTTTCTTCAGCGAGACGATTGCAACATCGAAGGATCGGTCAGCGGCAGCAACCAACGGGCCTGACCCGGTTTCAATCCACCCCGTCTCGAGCGGTCGACCACCCAGCCCCGAGCCTCGACCTGCTTGCCCTTCAGCGCCTGCAAGGCATTGCCATCGAAACGATCCAGCAGATTGGGTGCAACGCGCAATACAAGCTTGTCCTGCAATTCGATCCAGATTCCGCCGCGATTGCGTTGAACCTTGCTCACACGACCACTGACCAGCGCGAATCCCGAGCGCTCGATCTGCTCCGCTTTCAGTACAGGTGAACGCTTCCACAGGCCAAGCCCGGCCTGCCGCGCACTGCGTTCGGCAGCTTGCTGGCAGTCGACAAGATCGACATTCGGCGCCACCGCGACCCGGAAACCGAGGCCATCGGCGAGCATTTGTGCTTCGAGATTCTCACCCCTGGCGCTGAAAACATGGGCCAGAGTTCGGCCGTAATGATCTTTGGGCTGAGCGCCGAGCTGCAGGCCGACCCGCCCGTCGCTCTCTGCAACCAATGCTTCGAGACGCTTGCGCGCCATTACCGCGAAAGGCTCGTCACTGCGACCCTGCTTGCCGAGCTCAGGGGTGTTGAGCCCGATCATTCGCACGCTGCGCCCGTCGCTCAGGCGCAAGGTATCGCCATCGACCACGCGCTGCACGGAGACGCCGGTCAGGCCGGCGGGTGCAGGACAGAAAGCCTGGGCGCCGGACAGCCAAATCGCGGACACAAAAAAGGCGCCCGCAAGGGACGCCTTTTTCATCAGACCGGAAAAGCCTTTGAGGTTTTCCAGAATGAAGGGCCTTAGGCCTTTTTCGCGCCGAAAGCACCGAAACGGTCGGCGAACTTCTGAACGCGACCACCGGTGTCCAGAGTCTTCTGCTTACCGGTGTAGAACGGGTGGCACTCGTTGCAAACGTCGATCGCCAAAGGTTTAGCGAAGGTCGAACGGGTTTCGAACTTGTTGCCGCAGCTGCAGGTAACAGCAACTGCTGGGTATTCTGGATGGATATCAGCTTTCATGGTGTCTTCCTCAGGCTAGCGTGCCGCCACCCAACACTATTGTTGAATACCGCACGTAATTAGGCCGCGGATTCTACCAGACAATGTCAATCGCGCAAGCTGTCCCTGAGACCGACCGTCTGCTAGGCTCCCGGCCCAAACATCATCCCCGCTGCTTGTTAGCTTCTTATCGAGATCCCGCGTGCCCGACGCCATTCTGCGCCTCGCCCTGCCTTCGCCCCTGCGCCGCCTGTTCGACTATCGGGCCCCGGCGGGTGTGCTGCGCTCGCAGTTGCAACCGGGCATGCGCCTGCGGGTACCGTTCGGCCGGCGGGAGATGATCGGGATTCTGGTGGAGGTCACCGACACCAGTGAAGTGCCGGTGGAGAAGCTAAAACCGGCGCTGGCCCTGCTCGACGCCACGGCACCACTGCCACCGGCACTGTTCAAGCTGTGTCTGTGGACCGCCCAGTATTATCAGCACAGCCTCGGCGACACCCTGAGCTGGGCACTGCCGGTACTGCTGCGTCAGGGTGAACTGGCCGAGGCCCGACAGGAACGCTTCTGGTCCGCCGCCCCCGGCGCCAGCCTTGACGATCCGCGCATCGCCCGTGCCCCGCGTCAGCGCGAAGCCCTGGCGACACTGGCACAGCACCCTCACGGCGTCGCCCATCAGTTGCTGAGCAAACTGATGCTGAGCAAGGACAGCCTCGATCTGCTGCTGGCCAAGGATCTGGTGCAAGTCGAAGTGCGCCGCCACGCTCCCGGCGTACGTCATGAACACTGGCTGGCCCAGCCGGAACTGCCGCTCAACACCGAGCAACGCGCCGCGTACGAAGCCATCCGCGCCGGCTTCGACAGCTATCACGCGTTTCTGCTGGCCGGAGTCACCGGCAGCGGCAAGACCGAAGTCTATTTGCAGCTGATCCGCGAAACCCTCGAAGCCGGCAAGCAGGCGCTGGTGTTGATCCCGGAGATCAACCTCGGACCGCAGACCCTGGCCCGTTTCGAACAGCGCTTCAACGCACGCATCGCCTTGCTGCACTCTGCGGTCAACGACCGCGAGCGGCTCGACGCCTGGCTCGCCGCCCGCGATGGCGAGGCCGACATTATTATCGGCACCCGCTCGGCGCTGTTCACCCCGATGAAGAATCCGGGGCTGATCATCATCGACGAGGAACACGACGGCTCCTATAAACAGCAGGAAGGCCTGCGCTACCACGCCCGGGATCTGGCGCTGGTGCGGGCGCGGCAGGAAAACATCCCGATTGTCCTCGGCTCCGCAACGCCATCGCTGGAAAGTCTGCACAACGCCTACACCGGCCGTTACGGGCTCCTGCGGCTGAACGAACGAGCCGGAGGCGCCAAGCAACCTCGTTTCCTGCGCCTGGATGTGAAAAGTCGTCCACTGGACAGCGGCATCTCCGGACCAATGCAACAAGCCATCGGCCAGACCCTCGCCGCCGGCCAGCAGGTTCTGGTGTTCCTCAACCGCCGGGGGTTTGCCCCGACCCTGCTGTGCCACGATTGCGGCTGGATGTCCGAATGCCAGCGCTGTGATGCGCGGATGACCGTGCACCAGCGCTACGGCGAGCTGCGCTGCCACCACTGCGGTTACGTCGAGCGCGTGCCGCGCCAGTGTCCGAAGTGCAACAAGGTCGATCTGCGGCCAGTAGGCGCCGGGACCGAGCGGGCCGAGGAACGGCTGGCGATTCTGTTTCCGGACTATCCGGTGCTGCGCGTCGATCGCGATAGCACGTCGCGCAAAGATGCGATGAACCAATTGTTCGCGACGATCCAGAAAGGTCAGCCGTGCATTCTGGTCGGCACCCAGATGTTGGCCAAAGGTCACCACTTCCCCCGCGTCACCCTGGTGTCGATCCTCGACGCCGACGGCGGGCTGTTCTCCGGCGACTTCCGCGCCAGCGAGCGCATGGCGCAACTGATCGTGCAGGTCGCCGGTCGCGCCGGGCGTGCGGAAGAGCCGGGCAAGGTGATCATTCAGACGCACCTGGCCGACCACCCTTTATTGGTGCAGTTGACCGAACAGGGTTATTTCGCCTTCGCCGAACAGGCCCTGAGCGAACGCCGCGCCGCCGGTCTGCCGCCGTTCTCGCATCTGGCGCTGTTGCGTGCCGAAGCACACAAGCCGGGGCAGGCCGAAGGCTTTCTCGATGAAGCCTGCAGCGAAGCCGAACGCTTGCTGGCCGAGCACAACCTGAGCGGCATCGAACTGCTGGGACCGGTGCCGGCGCCGATGGAGCGCCGGGCCGGACGTTTCCGCGCGCAATTGCTTTTGCAGGCCACAGCCCGGGCGCCGCTGCACCGATTGCTGTCGATCTGGCTGCTGGCACTGGAGCAGATGCCGAGCGGCCGGGCGGTGCGCTGGTCGCTGGATGTCGATCCGGTGGATCTGTACTGACCGGGCAAAACCGGTCGAATTGTCACCACACATCCACATCCTGCCTGCTAAGGTTGGCAAGCCCGTCTTCGCAACGGATAATGCCCAGTTTTTCCACCCGCGCATCGATGCGCCGCCGCGCTTGCGGTCGAAAGAGAAGACCATGAAAGACACCATTCGCCAGCTGATCCAACAAGCCCTCACCCAACTCGTCAACGAAGGTGTGTTGCCTGAAGGCCTGACGCCGGCGATCCAGGTGGAAAACGCCCGGGACAAGACCCACGGCGACTTCGCCAGCAACATCGCAATGATGCTGGCCAAGCCTGCAGGCATGAAGCCGCGCGACCTGGCAGAGAAAATCATCGCCGCCCTGCCGGCTGACGAGAACGTCACCAAGGCTGAAATCGCCGGCCCTGGCTTCCTCAATTTCTTCCAGAACACTCAAGCGCTGGCCTCGCGTCTGGACGCCGCACTGGCGGATGCTCACGTTGGCGTGCGCAAGGCTGGCCCGGCGCAACGCACTGTGGTCGACCTGTCGGCGCCGAACCTGGCCAAAGAGATGCACGTCGGCCACCTGCGCTCGACCATCATCGGCGACGGCGTGGCCCGTGTTCTGGAGTTCCTCGGCGATACCGTGATCCGTCAGAACCACGTCGGCGACTGGGGCACCCAGTTCGGCATGCTGATGGCGTACCTGCAGGAAAATCCGATCACCAGCGACGAGCTGTCTGACCTGGAAAACTTCTACCGCGCCGCCAAGCAGCGCTTCGACGAGTCCTCGGAGTTCGCCGACCGCGCCCGTGGTCTGGTGGTCAAGCTGCAGGCCGGCGATGCCGAATGCCTGGCGCTGTGGACCAAGTTCAAGGACATCTCGCTGTCGCACTGCCAGAAGATCTACGAACTGCTCAACGTCAAACTGACCATGGCCGACGTAATGGGCGAAAGCGCCTACAACGACGACCTGATCAACGTGGTCAACGACCTGAAAGCCGCCGGCATGCTGGTCGAAAGCAACGGTGCCCAGTGCGTGTTCCTCGACGAATTCAAGAACGCCGAAGGCGAGCCGCTGCCGGTAATCATCGTCAAGGCTGACGGCGGCTACCTGTACGCCACCACCGACCTGGCGGCCGTGCGCTATCGCAGCGGCAAACTGAAGGCCGACCGTGCGCTGTACTTCGTCGACCAGCGTCAGGCACTGCACTTCCAGCAAGTGTTCGCCGTGGCGCGCAAGGCCGGCTTCGTGACCCATCCGATGGAAATGGAACACATGGGCTTCGGCACCATGAACGGTGCAGACGGCCGTCCGTTCAAGACCCGTGATGGCGGCACCGTGAAGCTGATCGACCTGCTGACCGAAGCGCAGGAACGTGCCTACGCATTGGTAAAAGAGAAAAACCCGACACTGGCCGACGACGAACTGCGCAGCATCGCCAAAGTTGTGGGCATCGGCGCGGTGAAATACGCCGACCTGTCAAAGCACCGTACCAGCGACTACAGCTTCAACTTCGACCTGATGCTCAACTTCGAAGGCAACACCGCGCCTTACCTGCTGTACGCCTACACCCGCGTGGCCGGCGTGTTCCGCAAACTGGGCAAGGACTTCAGCGAAGTCGACGGCCAGATCGTTCTCGAAGCGGCGCACGAACAGGAACTGGCGGCCAAACTGGCGCAGTTCGGTGAAGTGCTGAACAACGTCGCGGAAAAGGGCACGCCGCACACCCTGTGCACCTACCTGTACGACGTGGCCGGCCTGTTCTCCAGCTTCTACGAGAACTGCCCGATCCTCGCCGCCGAGACCCCGGCACAAATGCAAAGCCGCCTGCGCCTTGCCGCGCTGACCGGCCGTACCCTCAAGCAAGGCCTGGAACTGCTCGGCCTGGAAACCCTGGAGCGTATGTAAGTTGGCTGCCAAGAAAAAACCTGCACCCAAGCGTGGCGCCAGCCGTTACCAAGCTCCAGCGAAGCAACCGATCCCGGGTTGGCTGTGGATGGCCATCGGACTGACGGTCGGTGCATTCATCGTATTCCTGATGAAACTGGAGCCGGGCAAGGGCAGCGACACGGTCAAGCGCGAGAAGGTCGAGCAACAGCAACAACAGAAAGCGACCAAGATCGCCGAGGCCAACAAGACCCCGCCGAGCCCGACGCAACCGGTGAAGCCGAAGTACGACTTCTATACCCTGCTGCCGGAATCGGAAGTGATCGTGCCGCCTGACGCCGTGCCCGAGAAAACCCTGCCGACGCCACAAGTGCCGGCGATCCCGACCACGCCGGTTACCCCGGCCGAAGCGGCGAAGATCGACACGGCGCGCGCGCAGGCTGCACTGTCCGGGATCACCCCGCCGCCAGCGCCACCGGTGACCAAGGCTGCGCCGGTGACCAAGTTCTTCCTGCAGGCCGGCTCGTTCCGCAAGCAGACAGATGCCGACAAGGTCCGCGCGCAGATCATCCTGCTCGGCCAGGCGGTAGCGGTGGAGTCCGGGACCGTGAAGGATGAAACCTGGTACCGCGTACTGGTCGGCCCGTTCAGCAACCGCGAACAACTGACCACCGCCCAGAAACAACTGGCGGGCGCGGGCTTCAGCAACCTGTTGTTACAACAACGCCAGAGTCGCTGATTTCCCTCGAATGATCCTTCCCGCGTGCTGCGCGGGGAGGATCAGCGCGACAACACCGCTCGTCCCCTCTCCTTCCCCGCAGTTGAAATCCTCTCCACCACCCCCATATGAATGGGCATAAGGCATTTTCGCCCCGCAGTGTGGAGACTCTTCCCTTGACCACCATCGTTTCAGTCCGCCGCCACGGCAAAGTCGTCATGGGCGGCGACGGCCAGGTTTCTCTCGGCAACACCGTGATGAAAGGCAACGCGAAGAAAGTTCGTCGCCTGTACCACGGCCAGGTCATCGCCGGCTTCGCCGGTGCCACCGCCGACGCCTTTACCCTGTTCGAACGTTTCGAAGGCCAGCTCGAGAAACATCAGGGTCACCTGATCCGCGCCGCCGTCGAACTCGCCAAGGAATGGCGCACCGACCGCTCCCTGAGCCGCCTCGAAGCGATGCTCGCAGTCGCCAACAAGGATGCATCCCTGATCATCACCGGCAACGGTGACGTGGTCGAACCGGAAAACGGCCTGATCGCCATGGGCTCCGGTGGCGGTTACGCCCAGGCCGCTGCCAGCGCGCTGCTGAAAAAAACCGATCTGTCGGCCCGCGAAATCGTCGAGACCGCTCTCGGGATCGCCGCCGACATCTGTGTATTCACCAACCACACTCAGACCATTGAGGAGCAGGATCTCGCTGAAGAAGCCTGAGTCGGCCCCGCGCCACGGCTTGTTTCTGCTTGAGGACCGTCAATTATTATGTCCATGACTCCCCGCGAAATCGTCCACGAACTCAATCGCCATATCATCGGCCAGGACGATGCCAAGCGCGCCGTCGCGATTGCCCTGCGCAACCGCTGGCGCCGCATGCAGCTGCCTGAAGAGCTGCGCGTTGAAGTGACCCCGAAGAACATCCTGATGATCGGCCCGACCGGTGTCGGTAAAACCGAGATCGCCCGCCGCCTGGCCAAGCTGGCCAACGCGCCGTTCATCAAGGTCGAAGCGACCAAGTTCACCGAAGTCGGCTACGTCGGCCGCGACGTCGAATCGATCATCCGTGATCTGGCCGACGCCGCGATCAAGATGCTGCGCGAGCAGGAAATGACCCGCGTGCGCCACCGCGCCGAAGACGCTGCCGAGGACCGCATCCTCGACGCCCTGCTGCCGCCGGCACGCATGGGCTTCAGCAACGAAGAAGCGCCGACCCAGGATTCCAACACTCGCCAGCTGTTCCGCAAGCGCCTGCGCGAAGGTCAGCTGGACGACAAGGAAATCGAGATCGAAGTCGCCGAAATGGCCGGCATCGAGATCGCCACGCCGCCGGGCATGGAAGAGATGACCAACCAGCTGCAGTCCCTGTTCGCCAACATGGGCAAGGGCAAGAAGAAGTCTCGCAAGCTCAAGGTCAAGGAAGCACTGAAACTGGTGCGCGACGAAGAAGCCGGTCGCCTGGTCAACGAAGAAGAGTTGAAGGCCAAGGCCCTGGAAGCGGTCGAACAGCACGGCATCGTGTTCATCGACGAAATCGACAAAGTCGCCAAGCGCGGCAATGTCGGCGGCGCCGATGTGTCCCGTGAAGGCGTACAACGCGACCTGCTGCCGCTGATCGAAGGCTGCACCGTCAACACCAAGCTGGGCATGGTCAAGACCGACCACATCCTGTTTATCGCCTCCGGCGCGTTCCACCTGAGCAAGCCGAGCGATCTGGTGCCGGAGCTGCAAGGCCGTCTGCCGATCCGCGTCGAACTCAAGGCCCTGAGCCCGGAAGACTTCGAACGCATCCTCAGCGAACCGCACGCCTCGCTCACCGAGCAATACTGCGCGCTGCTGAAGACCGAAGGCCTGAACATCCAGTTCCAGCCTGAGGGCATCAAGCGTCTGGCGGAAATCGCCTGGCAGGTCAACGAGAAGACCGAGAACATCGGTGCCCGTCGCCTGCACACGCTGCTCGAGCGACTGCTGGAAGAGGTGTCGTTCAGTGCCGGCGATCTGGCCAGCGCCCACGACGACAAGGCGATCCTGATCGACGCCGAGTACGTCAACAGCCACCTGGGTGAATTGGCGCAGAACGAAGATCTGTCCCGTTATATCCTGTAAGCCATACTTACAGTGGTCGTGAAACTGTGGGAGCCATCGGCTCCCACAATTTTTTTCACCTGACGGAACGCCGGCTATGACCCAACTCCCCACCGACATCAAACTGCACAAAGCCTCGAAAACCCTGTCGCTCAAATACGCGTCCGGTGAGGAATACACCCTGCCCGCCGAATTCCTGCGCGTGCACTCCCCCTCCGCCGAAGTCCAGGGCCACGGCAAACCGATCCTGCAATTCGGCAAGCTTCACGTCGGTCTGACCAAGGTAGAACCGGCCGGTCAGTACGCACTGAAACTGACCTTCGACGACGGTCACGACAGCGGCCTGTTCACCTGGGATTACCTCTACGAACTGGGGCGACGTTATGACGCACTCTGGGCGGATTATCTGGCCGAGCTCAAAGCCGCCGGCAAAACCCGCGACCCGGACGAGTCCGTCGTCAAGCTGATGCTCTAGTCCGCGCCTCGGACTGTTTAGAGGGCATTTTCTAAATTCATCTGTTTGAATGCTCCGCTAAAGCGGCCCGGGATCGGCTGCTTGCGAAAAAAATTAAACTCGGGTAACCAATGGAGCTGGCAAGTTCCCTGCAGTGCTCTACGACTGTAAAGCAGCTATGCAGAATCAACGGTCACCCGAGCAGTAGTACCTGGCATTGGCTGTGGAACTGCACAGCAGAAACCGGGTACTCGTCTCAGGACAATGGAGCGTCGTAGATGAGTAACAAGAATAACGATGATTTGAAGTACCAAGCCTCGGAAAACACCCTGGGGCTGAATCCTGTCGTTGGGCTACGCGGAAAGGATCTGCTGGCCTCTGCTCGAATGGTGCTGACCCAGGCCATCAAACAACCGATCCATAGCGTCAAACACGTCACTCATTTCGGTCTCGAATTGAAGAACGTGCTGTTCGGCAAATCAGAACTGCAACCGGCTGGCGATGACCGTCGCTTTGCCGATCCGGCGTGGAGTCAGAACCCGCTGTACAAACGTTACCTGCAAACCTACCTGGCGTGGCGCAAGGAACTCCATGCCTGGATCGACGACAGCAGCCTCTCGCCCAAGGACATTGCCCGCGGCCACTTCGTGATCAACCTGATGACCGAGGCCATGGCGCCGACCAACACGGCGGCCAACCCGGCGGCGGTCAAACGCTTCTTCGAGACCGGTGGCAAGAGCCTGCTCGACGGCCTCTCGCATCTGGCCAAGGACCTGGTACACAACGGCGGAATGCCGAGCCAGGTCAACATGGGGGCGTTCGAGGTCGGCAAGACCCTGGGCGTGACCGAAGGCGCGGTGGTGTTTCGCAACGACGTGCTGGAGCTGATCCAGTACAAGCCAATCACCGAGCAAGTGCACGAGCGCCCGCTGCTGGTCGTGCCACCGCAGATCAACAAGTTCTACGTATTCGACCTGAGCCCGGACAAGAGCCTGGCGCGCTTCTGCCTGCGCAACAATGTGCAGACCTTCATCGTCAGCTGGCGCAACCCGACCAAGGAACAGCGCGAGTGGGGCCTGTCGACCTACATCGAAGCCCTGAAGGAAGCGGTCGACGTGGTCACCGCGATCACCGGCAGCAAGGACGTCAACATGCTCGGAGCCTGCTCCGGCGGCATCACCTGCACCGCCCTGCTCGGCCACTACGCGGCGATCGGCGAGAACAAGGTCAACGCCCTGACCCTGCTGGTCAGCGTGCTCGACACCACCCTGGACAGCGACGTCGCGCTCTTCGTCGACGAGCAGACCCTGGAGACCGCCAAGCGCCATTCGTATCAGGCCGGCGTGCTCGAAGGCAAAGACATGGCCAAGGTCTTCGCCTGGATGCGGCCCAACGATCTGATCTGGAACTACTGGGTCAACAACTACCTGCTCGGCAACGAGCCGCCGGTGTTCGACATCCTGTTCTGGAACAACGACACCACCCGGTTGCCGGCCGCGTTCCACGGCGACCTGATCGAGATGTTCAAAAACAACCCACTGATCCGCCCCAATGCACTGGAAGTGTGCGGCACGCCGATCGACCTCAAGCAGGTGACCGCCGACATCTTCTCGCTGGCCGGCACCAACGACCACATTACGCCGTGGAAGTCCTGCTACAAGTCGGCGCAGCTGTTCGGCGGCAAGGTGGAATTCGTACTGTCCAGCAGCGGGCATATCCAGAGCATTCTGAACCCGCCGGGCAACCCGAAATCGCGCTACATGACCAGCGAAGGAATGACCGCCAACGCCGACGAGTGGCAGGAAAACTCGACCAAGCACGCCGACTCCTGGTGGCTGCACTGGCAGGCCTGGCAGGCAGCGCGTTCGGGCGAGCTGAAAAAGGCGCCGACGAAACTGGGCAACAAGGCGTTCCCGGCCGGCGAGGCCTCACCGGGCACTTACGTACACGAGCGGTAACTGACGCACCTACTCCCCCTGTGGGAGCGGGCTTGCTCGCGAAAGTGGTTGATCAGCCAACATTAATGGCGAATGACACGACGCCTTCGCGAGCAAGCCCGCTCCCACAAGGGGTACGAGGTGATATTGAGATTGACCCACAGGGCCTGAAGCATGCCGCACCCGTTCATCTTTCGTACTGTCGAGCTGGATGGCCAGACCATCCGCACGGCGGTCCGCCCCGGCAAGCCTCACTTGACGCCCTTGCTGATTTTCAACGGCATCGGCGCCAACCTGGAGCTGGTGTTTCCTTTTGTCGCGGCGCTGGATCCGGACCTGGAAGTGATCGCCTTCGACGTGCCCGGTGTCGGTGGTTCTTCGACGCCGAGCCGGCCGTATCGCTTCCCCGGGCTGGCGAAACTCACGGCACGGATGCTCGATTATCTCAACTACGGACAGGTCAATGTGATCGGCGTGTCTTGGGGTGGCGCACTGGCGCAGCAGTTTGCCTATGACTATCCCGAGCGCTGCAAGAAGCTGGTACTGGCGGCGACCGCTGCCGGTGCGGTGATGGTGCCGGGCAAGCCGAAGGTGTTGTGGATGATGGCCAGTCCGCGTCGCTACATCCAGCCGTCCCATGTGATCCGCATCGCCCCGATGATCTACGGCGGCTCGTTCCGTCGCGACCCGACACTCGCCGCCAGCCATGCAGCCAAGGTGCGTTCGGCAGGCAAGCTCGGCTACTACTGGCAACTGTTCGCGGGTCTTGGCTGGACCAGCATTCACTGGCTGCACAAGATCCATCAGCCAACCCTGGTGCTGGCCGGCGACGACGATCCGCTGATCCCGCTGATCAACATGCGCATGCTCGCCTGGCGAATCCCCAACGCGCAGCTGCACATCATCGACGACGGGCACCTGTTCCTGATCACCCGGGCCGAAGCAGTGGCACCGATCATCATGAAATTCCTCCAGGAGGAACGTCTTCGTGCAGTGATGCACCCCCACCCGACACCGCTGGGCGGATAACCGGCCCGATCCGGTTTTCTGGACAGCTCCTTGCAGTGTTCTTTGAACAGGCGTGGCAGGACGCCGCGCAGGCAACAAGCCGCAACAGCGTCTATGGTGTTCTGGTTCGGTGTGTTTGTTTTTGACCTGAAGACGAAGGAGTGTTGAGTCATGCGCGACAAACCCGCGACGGGCGTAGTGCCCAGTCCCGCCGTTTTCATCAATGCACAAAGTGCAATGACCGGCCTGCGAGGCCGCGACCTGATTTCGACGTTGCGCAGCGTAGCCGCCCATGGTCTGCGCAACCCCATTCACAGCGCGAGGCATGCGTTGAAACTCGGTGGCGCGCTCGGACGCGTGCTGCTCGGTGAAACCCTGCACCCGACCAACCCCAATGACAGCCGCTTCGCCGACCCGGCCTGGAGTCTGAACCCGTTCTATCGCCGAAGCCTGCAGGCCTATCTGAGCTGGCAGAAACAGGTCAAGAGCTGGATCGACGACAGCAGCATGAGCGACGACGACCGCGCTCGTGCGCACTTCGCGTTTTCCTTGATCAACGACGCCGTGGCACCGTCCAACACGCTGCTCAATCCGCTGGCAATCAAAGAGCTGTTCAACTCTGGCGGCCACAGCCTGGTGCGCGGGCTGAGCCATCTGTTCGATGATCTGCTGCACAACGACGGCCTGCCGCGCCAGGTGACCAAACAGGCTTTCGAGGTCGGCAAGACCGTCGCTACCACCACCGGCTCGGTAGTGTTTCGCAGCGAAATGCTCGAGCTGATCCAGTACAAGCCGATGAGCGAAAAGCAGTATTCAAAACCGCTGCTGGTGGTGCCGCCACAAATCAACAAGTACTACATTTTCGACCTGAGCCCGAACAACAGCTTCGTCCAGTACGCCCTGAAGAACGGCTTGCAGACCTTCATGATCAGTTGGCGCAACCCGGACGTGCGCCATCGCGAGTGGGGCCTGTCGACCTACGTCGAAGCCGTGGAAGAAGCGATGAACATCTGCCGGGCGATCACCGGTGCCCGCGAGGTCAACCTGATGGGGGCCTGCGCCGGCGGGCTGACGATCGCCGCGTTGCAAGGGCACTTGCAGGCCAAGCGGCAGTTGCGGCGGGTCTCCAGCGCGACCTATCTGGTGAGCCTGCTCGACAGCCAGATCGACTCTCCGGCCACTTTGTTCGCCGATGAACAGACCCTCGAAGCGGCCAAGCGCCGTTCCTATCAGAAAGGCGTGCTGGACGGTCGCGACATGGCCAGGGTGTTCGCCTGGATGCGCCCCAACGATCTGATCTGGAGCTACTTCGTCAACAACTACCTGCTGGGCAAGGAGCCACCGGCGTTCGACATCCTCTACTGGAACAACGACAGCACCCGTCTGCCCGCCGCGTTTCATGGCGATCTGCTGGACTTCTTCAAGCACAACCCGCTGATTCATTCGGGCGGCCTGGAAGTCTGCGGCACACCGATCGACTTGCAGAAAGTCACGGTCGACAGTTTCAGCGTGGCCGGCATGAACGACCACATCACGCCATGGGACGCGGTGTATCGCTCGACCCTGCTGCTCGGTGGCGAGCGGCGTTTCGTGCTGTCCAACAGCGGTCATGTCCAGAGCATTCTCAACCCACCGAGCAACCCCAAGGCCAACTACGTCGAAAACGGCAAGATGAGCAGCGACCCGCGCGCCTGGTACTACGACGCGAAAAAAGTCGACGGCAGCTGGTGGCCGCAGTGGCTGGAATGGGTTCAGCAGCGCTCCGGCACCCTGCGCGAAACCCAGATGGCCCTTGGCAACGCGAACTATCCACCGATGGAGGCGGCGCCCGGCACTTACGTGCGCGTGCGCTGACCGGCCCCAACCGCCCTTTAAGAAGACTGGATGAAAACAAGCGAACGGATCCTCGAATGTGCCCTGCAGTTGTTCAACGAAAAGGGCGAGCCGAACGTCTCCACCATGGAGGTTGCCAATGAGATGGGGATCAGCCCCGGCAACCTCTACTACCACTTTCACGGCAAGGAGCCGCTGATCCTCGGGCTGTTCGAGCGCTTTCAGAACGAACTGGCACCGCTGCTCGACCCGCCCGCCGATGTCGAACTGGCACCTGAGGATTATTGGCTGTTCCTGCATTTGATCGTCGAGCGGCTGGCACAGTACCGGTTCCTGTTCCAGGACCTGTCGAACCTGGCCGGACGCCTGCCGAAACTGGCCAAGGGCATCCGCAACTTTCTCAACGTCCTGAAGCGCACGCTGGCGTCACTGCTGGCGCGATTGAAGGCGTCGGGGCAGTTGGTCAGCGATACCCAGGCGCTGGGGCAACTGGTGGAACAGATCACCATGACCTTGCTGTTCTCGCTGGACTATCAGCGGATTCTTGATCGTGAAGGGGAAGTGCGGCTGGTGGTTTACCAGATCATGATGCTGGTAGCGCCGCACTTGTTGCCGCCGGTGAAGGTGGCGACGGAGAGGATGGCCCTGAAGTACCTCGAAGATCACGAGTGACCCGAAAAGCCCCTCACCCTAGCCCTCTCCCGGAGGGAGAGGGGACTGACCCCGTTGTCTCTCGCTATACATCGACCTGAAAGACCTTATCGATTATGGATTCAATGCTGCACTTTCAGGTCGATATAAGACTGCAACTTCCCCCAATCGGCCCCCTCTCCCTCCGGGCGGTCCGACGTTTCGGGAGGGCTGGGGTGAGGGGCTTTTCGGCTCTCGGATTTCAAATACAAAAACGCCCGACCTTCACAGGCCGGGCGTTTTCTTGAGCCCTGAAAATCAGGACTGACTGGTCGGCGTCGACGGGGTCGATGCAACAGTCGGAGCTGGCGCCGGGGTTGGAGCCGAGGCGGAGTTCGACGTGCTTGCCAGTGCTTGCGGTGTGGTCACCGGTTTTGGTGCAGCAGCTTTCGGCGCTGCGGCTTTCGGCGCGGCCGGTTTTTTCACTGCAGGTTTTTTCGCCGCAGCCGGTTTGGCGGCAGGCTTGGCAGCGGGTTTGGCGGCAGCGGTTTTCGCTGCTGGCTTGGCCGCTGGTTTCGCAGCAGGTTTGGCGGCGGCCTTGGCGGCAACCGGTTTGGCTGCAGCTTTTACTGCTGGCTTGGCCGCTGCGGTTTTGGCCGCTGGCTTGGCGGCAGGTTTAGCAGCAGCCTTGGCCAATGGTTTGGCAGCAGGTTTTGCCGCCGGTTTCGCTGCTGCGGTTTTAGCCGCGACAGGTTGAGCTTTCAGGCCGGTGAGCTTTTCGATCTGCTTGGTCAGGGTATCGACCTTCTTGTGCAGATCCTTCACCTCGTTGCGGCTCGGTACGCCCAGGCGCGAAATCGCACTGTTCAGGCGCTTGTCGAAAGCCCCTTCCAGCTGATCCCACGTCCCCAGCGCGCGATCTTTCACGCCGCTGATGCGCGATTTCGCCGAGCTTGCAGAGTCCTTGGCGGCATCGACTTTTTTGCCGACCGCAGCCTTGGTGAGCTTCTCGGCTTTCTCGCCGTCTTTGACCAATGTATCGAAGAGCTTGCTGCCGTCAGTGTCGATCTTCGAGTACACGCCTAAACCAGCCAGCCAGATCTTGCGGGAGTAGTCTTCGACTTTCCCGATCCACGAGCTGCCTTCTTTATCGGTGTTCTTTTTACCAGCCATCCCGTTCTCCTTAAGATTTACGCGCGACGCGTTCGAGCAATGCCGTCAGCTCATCGAGCTTAGCAGAGAGTGCCTCAACGTCATGTTTAGACGGAATGCCGATACGATTCAAGGCACTGGCGACACGCGTGTCGAACGCCTTCTCGACCTTGTCGAGCTGAACTTCGACGCGGCCTTTGAAAGAGCTGACTTCGCTCTTGGCTTCATCGATCTCGGCGTTGGCCGCTTCGAGTTTTTCGGTGACGACTTTTTTGCCTTTCTTTTCAACAGTTTGACCAGCCTTGATCAACTCCTGAAAGTACTCGCTGCCCTCCTGACCGACCTTGGTGTAGGCACCCAGGCCTGCCAGCCAGATCTTGCGGGCATAGGATTTGACGTCGCTCAGAGCAGAAGTCGAGGCGTCGATTTTTTTCTTCAAAATAACTTTGGCCATGGTGCACCTCACGCGCAGAAGGTTTGAGGAACTGCCCTGACGAGTGTCGGGCTCAGGCACAAAGTAGGGAGAAAAATTAGAAACGGCACCCTAACAACTGACATAAAAGGCAGGTGCACGAGAAAAAACGGGGAGCCCGAAGCTCCCCGTTTGTCCTGATCAGACCAGCGCTTTATCCAGCGCCTTTTCAATCTCGGCTTTGATCATGCCGCTCATGGCCGACATCATCAGGCCCAGTTCGACATCGACCCGGATCGAATCCTCGGCCACATGCACCGCGCCCTTCACGCCCGAGCGCTTGAGGTTCAGGACGTCGCCCGACCACTGCGGCTCGAGGCCATACTGATCGGAAAGTTTCTGCGCCAGTTTGTCGGCTTTCTCGCGGGCAGCTTCCTTGCCCAGGCTATGGGCACGCTCAACACTGATATGGGCCATTGAATGACTCCTGCTTTTTGAATGGGGCTATGAATGCCTGCAACGAATCTTGACCGCCACTGCGGCAAATCGTCCCGAAGGTTGCCCATCTTACCTTTAGCCATTCCAAGACAAAGCATGGCTTGGGGATTAGAATGTCGCGCATTCTCTTTTGGTGACAGCGATATGACTGATCAGCGCAAAGGCAGCGATGCCGAACCCACCACTCACTTCGGCTTCAAAAACGTTCCGGAAAGCCAGAAAGCGGAAAAAGTCGCTGAGGTGTTCCACTCCGTGGCCGCCAAGTACGACCTGATGAACGACCTTCTGTCGGGCGGCATGCACCGTCTGTGGAAGCGCTTCGCGATCGAACTGTCGGGCGTGCGCGCAGGCAACCGCGTGCTGGACATCGCCGGCGGCACCGGCGATCTGACCAAGAAATTCTCGCACCTGGTCGGCCCGACCGGTCAGGTGGTTCTGGCCGACATCAACGAATCCATGCTCAAGGTCGGCCGCGACCGCCTGCTGGACGTCGGTGTATCGGGCAACGTCGAGTTCGTCCAGGCGGACGCGGAAAAACTGCCGTTCCCGGACAACCATTTCGACTGCGTGACCATCGCCTTCGGCCTGCGCAACGTGACGCACAAAGAGGACGCCCTGCGTTCGATGCTGCGCGTACTCAAGCCTGGCGGTCGCCTGCTGGTGCTGGAATTCTCCAAGCCGACCAACGCGCTGATGTCCAAGGCCTATGACGCCTACTCGTTCGCCTTCATGCCGTTGATGGGCAAGCTGATCACCAACGACTCGGAAAGCTATCGCTACCTGGCCGAATCGATCCGCATGCACCCGAATCAGGAAACCCTGAAGTCGATGATGGTCGACGCCGGTTTCGACCGCGTGACCTATCACAACATGACCGCAGGCATCGTTGCCCTGCACCGCGGCATCAAGCCCTGATGCTGCTGACCGGGCTGCTCGCCAGCGTCGAACTCGGCCTGAACCGCGTGCTGCGTCTCGACAGCACGGCGCTGCCGCGACTGGCGCATCTGACCGGCAAGGTGATTGCCGTGGATTGCCGCAGCCCGGCTTTGCAACTGTTCATCCTGCCGAGTGACGAAGGCCTGATGCTGGCGTCCCACTGGGAAACCGGCGTCGACTGCACTCTGCGCGCCCCGGCCTCAAGCCTGGTGAAACTGGCCCTGAGCAAGGACAAGACTGCGGTGCTGCACGCGCCGGAAGTCGAACTCGACGGCGACAGCGGCGTGCTGCTGGAACTGGCGGGCGTGCTGCAGGACCTCGAGCTGGACTGGGAGTACGAACTCTCGCGCTGGCTCGGCCCGGTTGCCACGCAACTGGTAGGCGGTCACCTGCGCAGCCGCGCCCGCTGGTATCAACAAGGATTTGCCAGCCTCAACCAGAACCTCGCCGAATACCTGGCCGAAGAATCGCGCACCCTCGTCGGGCAGCGCGAAGCCGAAGCCCGCTTCAGCGAACTGGACCGGATCAAACTCGATCTGGAACGTCTCGAGGCGCGCTTCGAGCGCCTTTCCCGATCCCTCGACCCAAGCGATAACGCATGAAGCTGCTCGCCGTCCGCCGTCTGTTGCGCATCCAGCGCGTCGTGATCCGCTACCGCCTCGATGACCTGCTGTTCGATCTGCCGCTGCCCTGGTTTCTGCTGGCGCTGCGCTACGCCTTGCCGTGGCGCTGGTTCCCGCGCAAGCCGCTGGACCTGAGCCGTGGTGCACGCCTGCGCCTGGCGTTGCAGGACCTGGGGCCGATCTTCATCAAGTTCGGGCAGATCCTCTCGACCCGCCGCGATCTGCTGCCGGAAGACATCGCCGATGAGCTGATGCTGTTGCAGGACCGCGTGCCGCCGTTCGATTCGCAACTGTCGGTCAAATTGATCGAAGAACAGCTGGGCAAGAAAATCAGCGAAGTGTTCAGCCGCTTTGACGTCGAACCGCTGGCCTCGGCCTCGGTCGCGCAAGTGCATGCCGCGCAACTGAAAACCGGCGAAGAAGTGGTGGTCAAGGTCATCCGCCCGGGTCTGAAACCGATCATCGCGCAGGATCTGGCGTGGCTGTTCATCCTCGCCCGCGCGGCCGAAAAGGTCTCCGCCGACGCCCGCCTGCTGCACCCGGTGGAAGTGGTCAGCGACTACGAAAAAACCATCTACGACGAACTCGACCTGTTGCGCGAGGCGGCCAACGCCAGCCAGTTGAAACGCAACTTCGAAGGCTCGCCGCTGTTGTACGTGCCGCAAGTCTATTGGGACTGGTGCCGGCCGAAAGTGCTGGTGATGGAGCGCATCTACGGGATTCAGGTGACGGATCTGGCGACCCTCGCCGACCAGCGCACCGACATGAAAATGCTTGCCGAGCGCGGCGTAGAGATCTTCTTCACCCAGGTGTTCCGCGACAGTTTCTTCCACGCCGACATGCACCCGGGCAACATCTTCGTCAGCACCGTCAACCCGTGGAGCCCGCAGTACATCGCGATCGACTGCGGCATCGTCGGCAGCCTGACCCCGGAAGACCAGGATTATCTGGCGCGCAACCTGTTCGCCTTCTTCAAACGCGACTACCGCCGCGTGGCGCAATTGCACATCGATTCGGGCTGGGTGCCGGCGGAAACCAAGCTCAACGAATTCGAAGCGGCGATCCGTACCGTGTGCGAACCGATCTTCGAAAAACCGTTAAAAGATATTTCATTTGGCCAGGTGCTGATGCGCCTGTTCCAGACCGCGCGCCGCTTCAACATGGAAGTGCAGCCGCAACTCGTGTTGCTGCAAAAGACCTTGCTGAACATCGAAGGCCTGGGCCGTCAGTTGTACCCGGACCTGGATCTGTGGAACACAGCGCAACCGTTCCTCGAACGCTGGATGCGCGAGCGCGTCAGCCCGAAAGCCTTGATCGGCAACGTCCAGAGCCAGTTCGAACAGCTGCCGCACCTGGCCAACATGGCCCGCGACCTGCTCGAACGCATGTCCCAGCCCCACGCCAACGACCCGCCGCCACCGTGGAAAAAACGCAAGGATGACTGGTTCCTGCGCCTGCTCGGCAGCGCGCATCTGGCGGGCGGCACGATCCTCGCTGCCGGTGGCCCGCTGAACGAACTGGGGCATTGGCCCGCCGGCATCATGGTGGCAGTCGGCTTGTATCTGGTCGTTCGCCGATAGCCAGTTCCGCGATCGGCTGGCACACTGTTTCAACGCCTGAACCCGACTATTGAAGTGTGGGTTCGCTGTCGGAGTCGAAGATGAAAAACTGGCTGGACGAGATCAAGTGGGACGCCGATGGCCTGGTGCCGGCGATTGCCCAGGATCACAAGACCGGACGCGTATTGATGATGGCCTGGATGAACCGCGAAGCCCTGGAGCTGACCGCGGCGGAAAACCGTGCCATCTATTGGTCACGTTCCCGTGGCAAGCTGTGGCGCAAGGGCGAAGAGTCCGGCCACGTACAGACCCTGCATGAAATGCGTCTGGACTGCGACGCCGACGTGATCATCCTGATGGTCGAACAGATCGGCGACATCGCTTGCCATACCGGCCGTCAAAGCTGCTTCTACCGCGTCTTCGAAAACGGCGACTGGAAAACGGTCGACCCGGTCCTGAAAGACCCGCACGCTATTTATTCCGCAGGACACAAACATGAGTGACACCCTGACTCGTCTAGCCCAAGTGCTCGAAGAGCGCAAAGGCGCAGCGGCCGACAGCTCGTATGTGGCTAGTCTGTATCACAAGGGCTTGAACAAGATTCTGGAAAAGGTCGGCGAAGAGTCGGTCGAAACGATCATTGCCGCCAAGGACGCCGCCGTCAGCGGTGACTGCAGCGACGTGATCTACGAGACTGCCGACCTGTGGTTCCACAGCATGGTCATGCTCGCCCAACTGGGGCAGCATCCGCAGGCAGTGCTGGATGAACTGGATCGCCGTTTCGGCCTGTCCGGACACGTCGAGAAAGCCTCGCGTCCGTCCGCCTGAACAACTTTTAGAGAGGAACAGCAACATGGGCATTTTTGACTGGAAACACTGGATCGTCATTCTGGTTGTCGTAGTGCTGGTGTTCGGCACCAAGAAACTGAAAAACCTCGGCACCGACGTCGGCGAATCGATCAAGGGCTTTCGCAAAGCCATGAACGACGACGAAAAGCCGGCCGATCCGACCGTCACGCCTGCGCAACCGGTGCCACCGGTTCAGCCGCAAGCCACCGCTCAGGCCAACCCGCCGCACACCATTGACGTGCAGGCGCAAAAAGTCGAAGAGCCGATCCGCAAAGACGTGTGAGCACTGACTAATGTTTGGTATCAGCTTCTCTGAACTGCTGCTCGTCGGCCTCGTTGCCCTGCTGGTGCTGGGCCCCGAGCGTCTGCCGGGCGCTGCACGCACCGCCGGCCTGTGGGTCGGGCGGCTGAAGCGCAGCTTCAACGCGATCAAACAGGAAGTTGAGCGTGAAATCGGTGCCGACGAAATTCGCCGGCAACTGCACAACGAACACATCCTGTCGCTGGAGCAGGAGGCGCGGAAGATCTTCACGCCACCGGTTCAGCAGGAGCCGACGCCCGCGCAGCCAGTCGCAGAGCAGACGCCAACGCCTCCTGTGGCGGAGCAAACGATTCATGCGCCGACAGCGAACGTCGAACACGTTTCTGCTGCAGCCGCTGAAGCTGCCCCGGTCATGAAGCCGATCGAACCTGTTGCACCTGTGGCTGCGCCAACCACGCCGGCCCCTCACGACCCTACATTGCCGCCGCGAGCCCCATGAGCGATCTCCCCGAAAACGACCAGCACATGCCGCTGGTTTCGCACCTCACCGAGTTGCGCACCCGCCTGCTGCGTTGCGTCGCGGCGATCTTCATCATCTTCGCCGGGCTGTTCGCCTTCACCCAGCAGATCTACACCTTCGTCTCGACGCCGCTGCGCAGTTACTTGCCGGCCGGCGCGACGATGATCGCCACCGACGTGTCGTCGCCGTTCCTGACGCCGCTGAAGCTGACGATGATGGTGTCGCTGTTCCTCGCGATTCCGGTGATCCTGCACCAGATCTGGGGCTTCATCGCGCCGGGCCTGTACAAGCACGAAAAGCGCGTCGCGGTGCCGTTGCTGATTTCCAGCATCCTGCTGTTCTACACCGGCATGGCCTTCGCCTATTACTTCGTGTTCCCGCTGATCTTCAAGTTCTTCGCCTCGGCCACCCCGGCCGGCGTGGAAATGATGACCGACATCACCAGTTACCTCGATTTCGTCATGACGCTGTTCTTCGCCTTCGGCGTGGCGTTCGAAATCCCGGTGGCTGTGGTGCTGCTGGTGTGGATCGGCGTGGTCGACGTCAAGTACCTGAAGAAGATCCGCCCGTACGTGATCATCGGCTGCTTCGTGGTCGGCATGATCCTGACCCCGCCGGACATCTTCTCCCAGACCCTGCTGGCCGTGCCGATGTGGATGCTGTTTGAAATCGGCATCCTGTTCGGCAGTCTGGTCAGCAAGCGCGAGCGCCCGGACGAAACCGTCGACGACCACAACGACCAGCCGCCAGCGACGCAGCCATGAACCTGCTGTTGCTCGAAGAGGCCGATTTCATTGCGGTCGACCGTGTCGTGCTGCGTGATCGGCGCCTGACCCACATGCAGGAGGTCCACCGCTCGGAAGTCGGCGACAGCCTGCGGGTCGGGCGCATCAACGGGTTGATGGGTTCGGCCGAACTGCTGCGTCTGGAAGCAGGCGAAGCCGAACTGCGGGTCACCCTCGATCAGCCACCGCCGGCCAAGCTGCCGCTGACTCTGGTATTGGCCCTGCCTCGCCCGAAGATGTTGCGTCGGGTGTTCCAGACCGTGGCAACCATGGGTGTGTCGAAGGTGATTCTGGTCAACAGCTATCGCGTCGAGAAGAGCTTCTGGCAGACGCCATTTCTCGAGCCGGAATCGATTCGCGAGAATCTGATCCTCGGCCTCGAACAGGCCCGCGATACCGTGTTGCCGGAAATCATCATCGAGAAGCGCTTCAAGCCGTTCGTCGAAGATCGCCTGCCGGCCATTGCCGAAGGCACTCTCGGCCTTGTCGGCCATCCGGGCAACTTCCCGCCCTGCCCGCGCGGCCTGAGCGAACCGGTGACCCTGGCCATCGGCCCCGAGGGTGGCTGGATCCCTTACGAAATCGACCTGCTGGCCAAGTCCGGCCTGCAACCGGTACAGCTCGGCGACCGCATCCTGCGCGTCGAAACCGCCGTCACGGCCCTGCTCGCCCGCCTGTTCTGAACCGCTCTGGTGCCATTCGGCACCAGACAAATAGCGTTACAGATTGCCATCATCCAGCCGATACAGTCTCCATAAGTCCAATTAGTGGTCCGAGGGGAGTCGTCGCATGTACCGTTGGTTAGCCGAGAATCTTGGAAACGTCAGCGTCAAACGCAAGCTGGGAATCGGTTTCGGCCTGGTGCTGCTGCTGACCTTGTTGATCACTTTCACCGGCTGGACCGGCATGAGCGGCATCATCAGCCGCGGTGACAAACTCGGTTTCATCTCCAGCCTCAACGAGCTGACCAAGGATCTGCGTCTGGCACGCCTGGATTACGAGATGCGTCGTGGCGAACAAGGCCCGGGCGCGGTCAACGACCTGCTCGGCAAACTCGACAGCGGCCTGCAAACCGCTCGCAGCCTGATCGAGCAACCAGCCGACGCCACGAAGGTCGAGCAGCAATTGGCCGCCGTCGCCGAGTACAAGCGCGCCTTCACCGACATGGTTCAGGCCGGCGCCAACCGCGAGGATGCCCGCAGCAAGCTGGGTGCCACCGCCGACAACGCCGTGGCCAAGGTCGCCGAAGTCGAAAAATCCATGTTGCAGGGCGACAGCGTGGCCCAGTTCAACGCGGTGATCGACCTGAGCAAACTGATCCAGCAGGCCCGCTTCCAGGTCCGCGGCTACACCTACAGCGGCAAGACCGAAGCCGAACAACCGGCCCTCGACGCCATCGACAACGCCCTGAAAAACCTCGAGACCCTTCCGGCCAAGTTGCCTGAGCAACACATCGCCAACCTGCAACAGGCCACCGATTCGCTCAAAGCCTATCGTGCTGCCGTCAGCCAGTTCCGCGACTCCCAGGTCGCCAGCGCCAAGGCTCTGGCCCGGATGTCGACCCAGGGCGATATCCTGCTCGATGTCAGCCGGCAACTCACCGAATCCCAGACCATCGTCCGTGACACTGATGCCGCCAGCGCCAAGAGCCAGCTGCTGATCGCCACTCTGCTGGCCGTGGCCTTTGGCCTGCTCGCCGCCTGGGCGATCACCCGGCAGATCATCATCCCGCTGGAGCAGACCCTGAAAGTCGCCGAGCGCGTGGCCGCTGGAGACCTGACCCACAACCTGGTGTCGCTGCGTCGCGACGAACTCGGTCAGTTGCAGCGCTCGATGCAGAGCATGACCCAGGGCCTGCGCGACCTGATCGGCGGAATCAGTGACGGCGTCACCCAGATCGCCAGCGCGGCCGAAGAACTGTCGGCCGTGACCGAGCAGACCAGCGCCGGCGTGAACAATCAGAAAGTCGAGACTGACCAGGTCGCCACCGCCATGAACGAAATGGCCGCCACCGTGCAGGAAGTCGCGCGCAACGCCGAGGAAGCTTCGGAAGCGGCCGTCGCCGCTGACCAACAGGCCCGCGAAGGCGACAAAGTGGTTGGCGAAGCCATCGCCCAGATCGAACGCCTGGCCACCGAAGTCGGCCACTCCACCGAGGCCATGGGCGAGCTCAAGCGCGAAAGCGACAAGATCGGCAGCGTCCTCGACGTGATCAAGTCCGTGGCTCAGCAAACCAACCTGCTGGCTCTCAATGCCGCGATCGAAGCGGCCCGCGCCGGTGAAGCCGGACGTGGGTTTGCGGTGGTCGCCGATGAAGTGCGCAGCCTCGCGCAACGCACCCAGAAGTCCACCGAAGAAATCGAAGAGCTGATCGTCGGCCTGCAAAACGGCACCCAGCAAGTGGCGACGATCATGGACAACAGCCGCACGCTGACCCAGAGCAGCGTGGAGCTGACCCGCCGTGCCGGTGGTTCGCTGGAAAACATCACGCGCACCGTGTCGGCGATTCAGGCGATGAACCAGCAAATCGCAGCGGCGGCCGAGCAGCAAAGCGCCGTGGCCGAAGAGATCAACCGTAGCGTGCTGAACGTGCGGGATGTATCGGATCAGACGTCGGCGGCGAGTGAAGAGACGGCGGCTTCCAGCGTCGAGCTGGCGCGCCTGGGCACTCACCTGCAAACGTTGGTGGGACGCTTCAAGGTTTAAACCGCGCAAACAAAAAAATCGCAGCCAATGGCTGCGATTTTTTTTGCCCTGCGCTTAGAGAACCTGACGCAGGAAAGCCTGAGCCCGTGGATCCTTCGGCGCATCGAAGAACTCGGCCGGCGAGGCGTCTTCCAGCAGTTTGCCGTGATCGAAGAACAGCACGCGATCCGCCACTTCACGGGCAAAACCCATTTCGTGGGTCACGCAAACCATGGTCATGCCTTCCACGGCCAGGTTTTTCATCACATCCAGCACTTCACCGACCATTTCCGGATCGAGGGCCGAGGTCGGTTCGTCGAACAGCATGACCTTGGGGTCCATCGCCAGCGCCCGGGCAATCGCCACACGCTGCTGCTGACCGCCCGACAGGCGCGACGGATATTCCCGGGCCTTCTGCGCAATGCCGACCTTCTCCAGCAACGCCAGGGCCTTGGCCTCGCTTTCCTTCTGGCCGCGCTTGCGCACGACTTTCTGCGCCAGGCAGAGGTTTTCCAGCACGGTCATGTGCGGGAACAGATTGAAATGCTGGAACACCATGCCGACTTCGCGGCGGTAGGCGTTGACGTCGGTTTTCGGGTCGGCCAGTTGCAGGCCGTCGATGCTCACCGAGCCGGAATCGAATTCCTCAAGACCATTCAGGCAACGCAGGAACGTCGACTTGCCGGAACCGGACGGGCCGATCACCACCAGCACTTCGCCCTTGGCCACGTTGGTGCTGACGTTATCCACCGCGCGCACCACTTGCCCACGGGTGTCGAAGACTTTTACCAGATCGCGGACTTCAATCACTTTGCGCGAGCCTCCGCTCAAGCCGACTGGCGATTTTCGACAGCGGCAGGTTGATCAACAGGTACAGGCCGGCGACGCAGAACAGGATTTCGAACGGCGAGAACGACGTGGTGATGACTTCACGACCGCTTTTCAGCAGCTCGGTGATGGCGATCACTGACACCAGCGAGGTGTCTTTCACCAGACTGATGAACTGCCCGGCCAGTGGTGGCAGCACGCGTTTGAAGGCTTGCGGCAGCACCACATGACGCATCGACTGGCCAGCGCTCAGGCCCAGCGAACGCGCCGCTTCGTTCTGACCACGGGCAATCGACTGCACGCCGGAGCGGATGATTTCCGCCACATAGGCGCCGGTGAACAGCGACAGCGCGGCGATCCCGGCGAACTCCCGGGACAGGTTCATCACCGTGCCGATGAAGAAGTAGAAAATGAAGATCTGCACCAGCAGCGGCGTACCGCGCACCAGTTCGACATAGATCGTCGAGAGGTCGCGCAAGGTCGGGTTGCTCGACAATCGGCACAGCCCGGTGGCCAGACCGATCAGCAGCCCCAGCACGCCGGACACCACCGACAGCCAAAGCGTCGTCCACAGGCCCCACAGCAGCGGACCCGCCGCCCAATGTCGGGTAACACCCACGACGTCGCCTTCGGCCACATCGTCGCCCTGGGCGAATTGCAGGCTGATTTCGTCGACGGTCAGGTGCTGCTCGTCACCGGCATCGTTGCGCAGGGTGACTTGCGCGCTGCCGCCCTTGCGCACCAGTTCGCTGACGGTGGAAATGTCGGTCGCACGCTGGGTTTCTTCGGCCTGATAGGCGAAATACTGCGGCACACGGTTCCAGCGCCATTCGTAGGACATCAGCGACGTGGCGTAATACAACGCGCCAGCCAGGCCGATCAGCACCAGCACGGTCAGGACGTGCCAGGGCCATTGGGCTTTTTTCTGTTTCATTGCAGATTCCGGATTTTGTGTTGCTCTGGAGGCCCTCTTCGCGAGCAAGCCCGCTCCCACAGTGGATTTGTGGTGTT
>NZ_JBSVWF010000069.1:0-27612 GCF_054071635.1 Pseudomonas sp. SDO52101_S400
GTGTCCACCATGTCCCCGAACACCTGTCCACCATGTCCCCGGTACATACACCCGGAGGGAGAGGGGACTGACCGGGGGGGCTTAAGAGTTACACCGACCTGATCTTGCTGTGTTGAATCCATAATCGGCTCGGTCATTCAGGTCGATGCAGAGCGCGAGACACCTCGGTCGGCCCCCTCTCCCTCGGGGAGAGGGCTGGGGTGAGGGGGATGGATCCAGAGTGCGCTAAAAACTTTCAAGCAAACGAGGTTTTAACCTTCCTCGCCCTCATCGTCGTCCCCACCATCGACCTTCATCCCCAGTTCCTTGATCTTGCGGGTCAAGGTGTTCCGACCCCAGCCCAGCAGCACCGCAGCGTCACGACGACGCCCGGCGGTGTGCTTCAACGCCGTCTCGATCATGATCCGTTCGAACGCCGGCACCGCGCTGTCGAGCAGGCTCGACTGACCGCGTGCCAAGGCCTGGTCGGCCCACTGGCGCAGCGCCTGTTCCCAGTTGGTCACCGGCGCCGAGTCCTGCGGCAGACTCAGCAGTTCCGGCGGCAGGTCGCTGATGTGTACCTCGCGCCCGGACGCCATCACCGTGATCCAGCGGCAGGTGTTTTCCAGCTGACGCACGTTGCCCGGCCACGGCAGGTTCTTCAGGTATTCCTCGGTCTCGGTTTTCAGCAGTTTCGGCTCCACCGCCAGTTCTTGCGCGGCGCGGCTGAGGAAGTGCTTGGCCAGGGTCGGGATGTCTTCGCGACGGTCCGACAGGCGCGGAATGTGGATGCGGATCACGTTGAGGCGGTGGAACAAGTCCTCACGGAATTTCCCGGCGTGAACCAGGGTTTCCAGATTCTGGTGAGTCGCGGCAATGATCCGCACGTCGACCTTGACCGGCACATGCCCGCCAACGCGGTAGAACTCGCCGTCGGCCAGTACCCGCAGCAGTCGGGTCTGGGTATCCGCCGGCATGTCGCCGATTTCATCGAGGAACAGCGTGCCGCCGTCGGCCTGCTCGAAACGTCCGCGACGCAGGTTGGCCGCGCCGGTGAACGCACCTTTCTCGTGGCCGAACAGCTCGGATTCCATCAGATCCTTCGGGATCGCCGCCATGTTCAGCGCGATGAACGGCGAGGCCGCCCGTGGGCTGTGACGGTGGAGGGCATGGGCCACCAGTTCTTTACCGGTGCCGGACTCGCCGTTGATCAGCACGGTGATGTTGGAGTGGCTCAAGCGCCCGATGGCGCGAAACACTTCCTGCATCGCCGGCGCTTCGCCGATGATTTCCGGGGTGCGGGTCAGGGTTGGCGCGACTTCCAGGCCCTGTTGTTCCTGGGCATGCTGATTGGCGCGTTTGACCAGCGACACCGCTTCGTCGACATCGAACGGTTTTGGCAGGTATTCGAAGGCTCCGCCCTGATAGGAGGCGACAGCGCTGTCCAGATCGGAGTGAGCGGTCATGATGATGACCGGCAGTCGTGGGTGTTGCTCGCGAATCCGCGCCAGAAGGTCCAGGCCGCTGGCACCCGGCATGCGGATGTCGGAGATGATCACGTCCGGCTGCTGGCGGGCCAGGCGGCTCATCACGCCATCGGCACTGTCGAAGCTCTGGGTGGTCATGCCTTCCTGTTGCAGGGCTTTTTCCAGGACCCAACGGATAGAACGGTCGTCATCGACGATCCACACGGTTTCACTACGGCTCATGTCGATGTGGCTCCTTGTTCCAGTGGCAGAAAGATCGAGAACGTGGTGTGGCCTGGATGGCTGTCACACTCGATCAGGCCCTGGTGCTGGCTGATGATGTTCTGGGTGATGGCCAGGCCCAGCCCGGTACCGTCCGGACGGCCGCTGACCATGGGAAAGAAAATGGTTTCCTGCAGTTCCGCCGGGATCCCCGGGCCGTTGTCGATAATCTCGATCTTGGTCACCAGGCGATGGCGGATATGGCCGATGGTGAACTGGCGCATGGCGCGGGTGCGCAGGCTGATGCGGCCCAGGCGCAGCTCGTTCTGGCTGCTGATCGCCTGCATCGCATTGCGCACGATGTTCAAAACGGCCTGAATCATTTGTTCGCGGTCGATCAAGACGTCGGGAATGCTTGGGTCGTAATCGCGCACCAGCGTGATGCAGCCCTGGCTTTCGGCCTCGACCAGCTGGCAGACGCGCTCCAGCACTTCGTGGACGTTGCACAGGGCGAGTGACGGCAGTTTGTTCGAGCCGAGCATGCGGTCGACCAGATTGCGCAGGCGGTCGGCCTCTTCAATGATCACGTTGGTGTAGTCGCGCAGGCTGTCTTCCGGCAGCTCCCGGGCCAGCAATTGCGCGGCGCCACGAATGCCGCCCAGCGGGTTCTTGATCTCGTGGGCGAGGCCGCGCACCAGCATTTTGCTGGTTTCCTGCTTGGACAGCTGCGCCTCTTCCTTGGTGATCCGCAACAAGCGGTCGCGAGGGTGAACCTCCAGCAACAGCAGGGTCGCGCCGTTGCTGAGGATTGGCGTCACCGCGTAGTCCACGGTCAGGGTCTGGCCGGTGAGGGCGGTGAGCATTGCTTCGCGCTTGGTGAACGGGTGCGCCTGTTCCACCGCCTGGCGCAACGAATTGAGCGCCTCGGTGGACTCGGTGAACAGCTCGCTGATGAACTGGCCATGGCTGCGCTGACCGCTGATGGCCAGCAGCATCTCAGCCGCCGGGTTCATGTACTCGAGGCGCAATTCGGCATCGAGCAGAATGGTGGCGGTGGTCAGGTTGTCGAGCAGCAAACGGTGGAGTGCGTCGCTTATGGTCATCAGGACCTCTTTTGGAGCAAGGCGTGCGCGAGAACTAAGCGCCGATATATGGAAAATGCAAAAACCAAACCAAGGCTCCGAAAAGAAGCGTTCGCCCCCTGAAACGGGCGTTTGACGCTCGTTTGCGTGGCGATCAGCCGGCCCTGACGGGTACTTTCGAACCAAAATGGGTTGCAGTGTGGGTACGGTGCAGACTATTGCACCAATATAGTGCGCAAAGCTGAGCGGAGTTAGAAGAAACGCAGGAAGGGGTTTTTCGGTTCGGCGGGTTTGTCTTTCAGCGGGCATTCCGGGCGCACACCGTAGTCGTCGGTAGTGCAGGGTTTGACCTGGCGCTTTTGTGCCAGAGAGATGCGCTGCATGTGGAACGGCTGATTGGCCGTGCGTTCGACGATGCGATCCTGCGCATCGAGGATCTCTACCGACAGGTTATGGCTGCCGCGATCGATATTGCTCAACGGGAACACCGGGCTCAGGCCGGGTTCTCCTGTGGCCTGGCCGTCCAGCAGCAGGCGATAGCGATGACCTTTTTGCAGGCCGGGTTCGCTGGTGATGCTGACGATCAATTCGCCGGCGCTGCTGCGAATGGTCGCGTCCGGTTCTGGAACCAGCACCCGCAGCATGTCGTAGCGGAACAGCGGTTGCTCCGGTGATTTTTTCACGGGGGAGATGGGCGCAGCCCCGGTCGGGTTGGAGGCCATGCGATTGCTGGTGGCCAGCGGCACACGCTTGGCATTGCCGCGCGGTTGATCGGTGTAGACCCGATTGCCCTGCGAATCGACATAAGTGAAGACCTCGGCAGATGCGCCAAGCGCGAACATAGCCAGACACACAGCGATCAATCCGCGAGTCATGGCTTGTGCACCCGCTGCACAGTGAAGACGACTGGCGGACTCTGCTGAATGATCGCCTCGCCATCGATCACCTGAACCGCCAGCCGATGCTCGCCCCGGTCGACGTTCACCAATTGCAGGATCGGCACGTTGCTCGGCTGGCCATAAGGCGCGTCGTCCAGCAGCAGGCGCAATTGATGCGGTGGTTGCAGGCGCGGCTTGATCTGCACACTGACGGTGAACGTGCCGTTGTTGGCGCGCAGAGCCTCTTCGGTGGGCAGGCCGGTCAGCTCCAGCACCTCATAGGCATTGCGTGCAGGCGCACGGCTGGCCGTCTCCGACGACGGCGCACTCGGTGCCTGAGGCTGGACGCTGTTGAGCGGAGGTAACTCCACCGACTGCGCCTTCACGCCGTCCGGCGCATGATCGCTGTAGACCGTGTTGCCGCTGGCGTCCGTGTACTTGTAGATCTGCGCGGTGGCGGGCAGGGCGATCAGCAGCAGGATATAGAGAAAGGTGCGACCCATGAAATCGACCGGAAACGAAAACGATGGGTTGCAGCATAGGCCAGGGTCGGCGGTTAGCCCAACCGGGACAACATCCGTTCACACAAGCGCCCCCGGATTTATTGTGAGATGCCCGGCGTAACCGCACTTTTACCGGCGCCGGACAGGACCCCGGCCTTGTAATGCTCAATGAGGATCGGCACACCATTGGCGTCGACTTCCCGCAACTCGCCTTCCTTTTTGTCGTCAGCGAAGTGGACGCTCCGGGTGTGGCCATTGTCCGTCTTGGTCACCCAGAGGCCTTCGCGTTTGCCATCGCGATATTCGCCGCGCTCGGTAGTACCACGGACAGTCAATTCACTGGGGCCGTTGAGTTGGCCGTGGGCATAGGTCTGGAATCCTGTGGCAACCCATTCCATTTCATCGTAGTTGTGAAGCTGCCAGCGGCCCTCGCGCAAGTCATTGTGGTACTCGCCCTCCAGAATTTGCCCATCCTGGTACAGGTTCCACTGCCCTTCTCGTTTGCCCTCTACAAAATTGCCGGACTCCGAATATTTTTCGTCTTTGGAAGACGACCATGGACCGACACGCACGCCTTGCTTGTAGGCCCCTTGGGCAGAGATCGATACGGAATCATAAGACACCGATTGGCCGTCTTCGCTGCCGGTGAATCTCGTCGGTTCGGTTTCCCAGGCAATATGTCTGACCCTGTAGTTGTAGAGTGTGCGGTTACCCTCGACGAGGGTCTTGTCGAGCCAGCGCCAGAACGTAACGGTGAGAAACCGGCCGTCTTTTTCCTGGTAGGTCTTCTTGAAAAAGTACGGCTCGTCATCTGGCTTCGGGTTGCTCAGTGGGTCGTAGTACTGGCCGTAATAGCTCACCAGTTTCCCTTGGCTGAGATCCAGCTGGTCGAATTCCGGTACACCGGACTCTTCAAGGAGGAGGCTGTAGTTGAGCGGGGTGATCTGGCTCAGCGCTTTCTTGATGGTCAGGGCGTCAAGGTGCTCGCGGCCTTCAGTGATACGGTCCAGCGCTGGCTGCAGTCGCGTTACACGGCTATAGAGGTGATCGTTGTCGTTGTACTTGTAGGCGTAGATCCTGTAGCCATCGCTTTGCCGAAAAAGCACGAAACGAGTGGGGTCCTCACTGTCGAGCGACATGAGAAAAACCGAATCGATGCTCGCCTGACCGAAGTCATCAAGCAATTGCGGACGTTCACCCGGCGTCTCGCAACGGCAGTAATAGCCTTTGACGCCGTTCGCTTCCTTGATGAATGCCAGGGTCATCGAGCTTTCCTGCAAGCCCTGGATCAGCGGGTGTGCCAGCGGCTTGTTTTCATAGAACTCGGCAGCGCCGACTGTCGAGCAGGCGAGGCCGGCCATCAGGGCGATAGCCCGTAACCACTTCATGCGAATCCCTTCGTCAAGGCGCCGGTCATGGCGCGAAAGCGGCGGATTATCCATGGATGAGCGGGCACAAAAAAGGCCTCCCGAAGGAGGCCTCTCTTTTGTCACGCCGCGTAGCGCAGCGCTACCGGATCAGCAGCTGTAGTACAGCTCATATTCCAGTGGGTGTACGAAGGTGCGAACCTTGATTTCTTCTTCGGATTTCAGCGCGATGTAAGCGTCGATGAAGTCGTCGGAGAACACGCCGCCCTTGGTCAGGAACGCACGGCCCTTGTCCAGCTCTTCCAGGGCTTCTTTCAGGCTGCCGCAAACTTGCGGGATCTCTTTCGCCTCTTCAGGCGGCAGGTCGTACAGGTTTTTGTCAGCGGCATCGCCTGGGTGGATCTTGTTCTGGATACCGTCCAGACCAGCCATCAGCAGAGCTGCGAAAGCCAGGTACGGGTTGGCAGCCGGATCCGGGAAACGTGCTTCGATACGACGGCCGCGTGGGCTGTTGACGTAAGGAATACGGATCGAGGCGGAACGGTTGCGAGCCGAGTAGGCCAGCATCACCGGAGCTTCGAAACCTGGCACCAGACGCTTGTAGGAGTTGGTGGCCGGGTTGGTGAAGCCGTTCAGGGCCTTACCGTGCTTGATGATGCCGCCGATGAAGTACAGAGCGGTTTCGGACAGGCCGGCATAGCCTTCGCCAGCGAAGGTGTTCTTGCCATCTTTGGCGATGGACATGTGAACGTGCATACCCGAACCGTTATCGCCGTACAGAGGCTTCGGCATGAAGGTCGCGGTGCGGCCATAGGCATCGGCCACGTTGTGTACAACGTATTTCAGAGTCTGAACTTCGTCAGCTTTCTTCACCAGGGTGTTGAACTTGACACCAATTTCGTTTTGACCGGCAGTTGCCACTTCGTGGTGGTGAACTTCAACGGTCTGACCCATTTCTTCCAGTGCGTTGCACATGGCGGTACGGATTTCGTGGTCGTGGTCGAACGGCGGAACCGGGAAGTAGCCGCCTTTCACGCCTGGACGGTGGCCTTTGTTGCCGCCTTCCACGTCCTGGTCGGACATCCACGAGCCTTGCTCGGAGTAGATTTTGAACATCGAGCCGGAGATGTCGGACTTGAACTTCACTTCGTCGAAGATGAAGAACTCAGGCTCTGGACCTGCGAATACGGTGTCACCGATACCGGTGGTCTTCAGGTATTCCTCGGCACGGTGGGCGATTGCGCGCGGGTCGCGATCGTAGCCTTGCATGGTCGACGGTTCGATGATGTCGCAGACCAGGATCAGGGTCGGCTCTTCGGTGAACGGGTCCAGAACGGCGGTTTCGTCGTCCGGCAGCAGGATCATGTCGGAGGCTTCGATGCCTTTCCAGCCAGCGATGGAGGAACCGTCGAACATCTTGCCAACTTCGAAGAAGTCGTCTTCCAGCGCATCGCGAGCCGGCATGGTCACGTGGTGCTGAGTGCCTTTGGTGTCCGTGAAGCGCAGATCAATCCACTTGACGTCATGATCTTTGATGAGTTGAACCGACTTCGACATAGTGTCCTCCGGGTGGCTTAGGGCTGGTAGTGGATGCCCTTAAATGTTGGTGATGCCGGCGCGAATACTCTGCCAAGGCAACCTGCCTCACAAGGGAGCAAATTGCATGCCAGTGCCCCAGCATGGGTTTTTTGCCCCAAATTCACGCTTATAAAGGTGTGAAGCGCAGATATGGTGAAAATCTCGCCCTTTAATGTAGCGCTATAAGTCGAAAATGACCCGTTTTGGTGCGCGCAAAACCTTCTGCACATTAACTGGTTAAACCTTGAGCAATTTCCGCTATAATCCGCGCCCCCCTTTTTCGGCTGGCCCAGCGCGCGCTGTTTTCATGAAACTAATCGTAAAAGTCTTCCCCGAGATCACCATCAAAAGCCGACCTGTCCGGACGAAATTCATCCGCCAGTTGGCCAAGAACATCCGCACCGTGCTCCGCGACCTGGACCCGGCCGTGGTGGTGAACGGTGTGTGGGACAATCTCGAGCTGGAAACCCGCGTGACCGACCCCAAGGCCCTGAAAGAGATGGGCGAACGCCTGACCTGCATGCCGGGCATCGCGCATTTTCTGCAGATCGACGAATACCCGCTGGGCGACTTCGACGACATCACCGAGAAGTGCAAGCAGCACTACGGCGATGCACTGGCCGGGAAGATTTTCTCGGTGCGCTGCAAGCGAGCGGGCAAGCATGCGTTCAGCTCGATGGACGTCGAAAAATACGTCGGCAGCAAGCTGCGTCGTGAGTGCGGTGCTGCCGGTATCGACCTGAAAGCGCCGGAAATCGAAGTCCGGATCGAAGTTCGCGACAAACGGTTGTTTGTGATCCACAGCCAGCACAATGGCATCGGCGGCTACCCGCTCGGTGCGCTGGAACAGACACTGGTATTGATGTCCGGCGGCTTTGACTCGACGGTTGCCGCGTACCAGATCATGCGTCGCGGCCTGATGGCGCACTTCTGCTTCTTCAATCTGGGCGGTCGTGCCCACGAATTGGGCGTGATGGAAGTCGCGCATTTCATCTGGAAGAAATACGGCAGCTCGCAACGCGTGCTATTTGTCAGTGTTCCGTTCGAAGAAGTGTTGGGCGAAATTCTCGGCAAAGTCGATAACAGTCATATGGGCGTCGTATTGAAGCGTATGATGTTGCGCGCATCCTCGGCCATCGCCGAGCGCCTGCACATCGATGCGCTGGTCACCGGCGAGGCGATCTCCCAGGTGTCGAGCCAGACGCTGCCGAACCTGTCGGTGATCGACTGCGTGACCGACAAACTGGTCCTGCGTCCGCTGATCGTCGCCCACAAGCAGGACATCATCGACACGGCCAACGAGATCGGCACCGCCGATTTCGCCCGGCACATGCCGGAGTACTGCGGAGTCATTTCGGTCAATCCGAAGACTGCCGCCAAGCGTGGTCGCGTTGAGCACGAAGAGCAGGAATTCGACATGGCGGTGCTTGAGCGTGCGCTCGCAAACGCCAGACTGGTGCCGATCGATCGTGTGATCGACGAATTGGGTCAGGATTTGCAAATCGAAGAAGTCAGCGAGGCACTGGCCGGCCAGATCGTCATCGACATCCGTCACCCGGATGCCGCCGAGGATGAGCCGCTGGAGCTCGAGGGCATAGAAGTACAGACGATGCCGTTCTACGCAGTGAACGCTCGTTTCAAGGAGCTGGATCCGACTCGCCAGTACCTGCTGTATTGCGACAAAGGCGTGATGAGTCGCCTGCATGCTCACCATTTGCTCAGTGAGGGGCATGCCAATGTGCGCGTTTATCGACCGAGCTAAGTGCCCGGGGCTGTTTGCCTGTGGCCTGCGTCACCGGCCCCCCGACACCGCCGTCAAGCTGTAACGGCCATGCCGGACACTACTGCTAATCGCTGCCAAGACTTGTCAGCAAACCGAATCCTCTGATCGAGATACACAAGTGATCGAAAATCTACGCAACATCGCCATCATTGCCCACGTTGACCATGGTAAAACCACCCTGGTAGACAAACTCCTGCGTCAATCCGGCACCCTGGAGCGCAACGAGCTCAACGACGAGCGCGTGATGGACTCCAACGACCAGGAAAAAGAGCGCGGCATTACCATTCTGGCGAAAAACACCGCCATCAACTGGAACGGCTACCACATCAACATCGTGGACACCCCGGGCCACGCCGACTTCGGCGGCGAAGTTGAGCGCGTTATGTCCATGGTTGACTCCGTGCTGCTGCTGGTCGACGCTCAAGACGGCCCTATGCCGCAAACCCGTTTCGTGACCAAGAAGGCTTTCGAAGCCGGCCTGCGTCCGATCGTGGTCATCAACAAGGTTGACCGTCCGGGCGCGCGTCCTGACTGGGTTCTGGACCAGATCTTCGATCTGTTCGACAACCTGGGCGCTACCGAAGAACAACTGGACTTCCAGGTTGTTTACGCTTCGGCTCTGAACGGCATCGCCGGTCTGGACCACACCGCCATGGGCGAAGACATGACCGCGCTGTACCAAGCGGTTGTCGACCACGTTCCAGCGCCGGCTGTTGACCGTGACGGCCCGTTCCAGATGCAGATCTCCGCTCTGGACTACAACAGCTTCCTGGGTGTTATCGGTGTTGGCCGTATCGCTCGTGGTCGCGTCAAGCCGAACACTCCGGTTGTGGCCATCGACGCCAACGGCAAGCGCCGCAACGGCCGTATCCTGAAACTGATGGGTCACCACGGTCTGCACCGCGTTGACGTTGAAGAAGCAGCGGCCGGCGACATCGTCTGCATCAGCGGTTTCGACGAGCTGTTCATCTCCGACACCCTGTGCGACATCAACACCGTCGAGGCGATGAAGCCTCTGACCGTTGACGAGCCAACCGTTTCCATGACCTTCCAGGTAAACGACTCGCCATTCTGCGGTAAAGAAGGCAAGTTCGTGACTTCCCGTAACATCAAGGATCGTCTGGATAAAGAGCTGCTGTACAACGTTGCACTGCGCGTTGAAGAAGGCGACTCGGCTGACAAGTTCAAGGTTTCCGGCCGTGGTGAGCTGCACCTTTCGGTACTGATCGAAACCATGCGTCGCGAAGGCTTCGAGCTGGCCCTGGGCCGTCCTGAAGTGATCATCCGTGAAGTTGACGGCGTGAAGCAGGAACCGTTCGAAAACGTAACCATCGACATCCCTGAAGAATCCCAGGGCAAGGTCATGGAAGAAATGGGTCTGCGTAAAGGCGACCTGAGCAACATGGTGCCGGATGGCAAGGGCCGTGTTCGTCTGGAATACAACATCCCTGCTCGCGGTCTGATCGGTTTCCGTAACCAGTTCCTGACCCTGACCAACGGTGCTGGCATCCTGACCTCGATCTTCGACCGTTACGCTCCAGTGAAGTCGGGCCACATGTCCGGCCGTCAGAACGGCGTTCTGGTTTCGGTTGAAACCGGCAAGGCGCTGACCTACTCCCTGGAAACCCTGCAGGCTCGTGGCAAGCTGTTCGTAGAACACGGCCAGGAGATCTACAACGGTCAGATCGTTGGTCAGAACTCCCGCGACAACGACCTGGGTGTAAACCCAACCAAAGGCAAGAAGCTCGACAACATGCGTGCTTCGGGTAAGGACGAAACCATCGCTCTGGTCCCACCTGTTCGCTTCACCCTGGAACAGGCTCTGGAATACATCCAGGAAGACGAGCTGTGCGAAGTCACTCCTAAGTCCATCCGTCTTCGCAAGAAGATCCTGGACGAAAGCGAGCGTACCCGCGCTGCCAAGAAAGCCAAGGCATAAGATTTAGCCAGGCTTGAAAAAACGTCCCCGGTCGAGAGACCGGGGGCGTTTTTGTTTGTCTGGGGGAAATGTGGAGTGGGCCTTGAAGATCAAGAGCCCCCTCACCCTAGCCCTCTCCCGGAGGTAGAGGGGACTGATACGGGGATGCTCAAGAAATACGCCGACTTGATAGCTCTTTACCGAATCCATAATCGACTCGGTTTTTCAGGTCGATGTATAGCGTAAGACCCTTCGGTCAGCTCCCTCTCCCTCCGGGAGAGGGCTGGGGTGAGGGTCGGCTTTTAGAACTTCTCGATCGCCCGGAAATTCTGCACCCGCTCCACTTCCTTCGGCTTGTACGCGCAATACCCCGGGCGCGGGCCGATTTTCGGGTGGTTGCGGCAAGTGTCCGGGCGCTTGTCATAAATGGTGCACAGCCGGCTCTTACGATCCAGGTAGTAGCAATCGTTGTTGCTCATGCGCTGCAGGGTGAAGATCCCCGACTTCTGGTTGAAGCGCTCCACCAAGCCTTCCTTTTGCAGGCGCTTGGCGATGTTCTTCGGCGGGTCGCCCAGTTCGAACTCGTCGACCACACCGATGCGCACCAGATCCTTAATCTTGACCTCGACCGGCAGCGTGCAGCAGCTTGACATGCACGAACCGCACATCGGGGCCGAATATTTGGCCCAGGTATCGAGACGGTCGATCTCGGCTGCGGCGATCAGGTTGGGCTTCATCATCGGGGTTTACCAGGCATGTGCATCAGGGCGCGCGATCATACCGGGACTGGTGGATTTTTGAACAACCTTTCGCCAGATTTTTTCTTCATGCCACCAACAAGTCTGACAATTCGGCACGGCCCCTGCATTCATTCAGGCATTCGCCAGGGTATTGCCGGACGAACGCTCACTCCCAGGAAAAACTGCCGAACCAGAGCCAACACCGTCGGTCAGACCGTCTAGGCTCTGACAATTCCCCGCTCGCTCGAGGTCCTATCGATGACTCAAGAACCACTAGTTCGCGAAGCAGAGGTGGCCGCATTCCGCGACGCCGTCCTGACCAAACTCACCTACGCGGTGGGCAAAGACCCGGATCACGCCTTCGACCATGACTGGTTCGAAGCCATCGCCCTGGCGGCCCGGGATCACATGGTCGAGCACTGGATGGACCACACCCGGCAGATCTATCGCAAAGGTCAGAAGCGGGTGTATTACCTCTCGCTGGAATTCCTCATCGGCCGTTTGCTGTACGACAGCCTGAGCAACCTTGGCCTGCTTGACGTCGCCCGTGAAGCACTGACTGAACTGGGCGTCGATCTGGAGCGCATCCGCCTGCTGGAACCCGATGCGGCACTGGGCAATGGCGGCCTCGGACGGCTGGCGGCGTGTTTCATGGAAAGCATGTCGACTCTCGGCATCGCCGGTCATGGCTACGGTATCCGTTACGAACATGGCCTGTTCCGTCAGGCGATTGTCGACGGCTGGCAGCAGGAGCAGACCGAGCACTGGCTGGATTTCGGCAACCCGTGGGAATTCGAGCGGCCGGAGGTCGTGTATTCCATCGGGTTTGGCGGCAGTGTCGAGACCGTCATCGATGTCAGCGGCAAGAGCAAACAGGTCTGGCACCCGGCGGAAACCGTGCGGGCGATTGCCTACGACACCCCGGTGGTCGGCTGGCGTGGGGCGAGCGTCAACACCTTGCGCCTGTGGCGGGCCCGGGCCATGGAAGATTTGCACCTGGAGCGCTTCAACGCCGGTGACCACCTGGGCGCCGTCGCCGAAGTGGCCCGGGCCGAAAGTATCTCCCGCGTGCTCTACCCGGCAGACAGTACTGAAGCCGGGCAGGAACTGCGCCTGCGTCAGGAATACTTCTTCGTCGCCGCCTCGCTTCAGGATCTGCTGCGTCGTCATCGCAACATGCACACCTCGGTGCTGACCCTCGGCGATCACGCGGCAATCCAGCTCAACGACACTCACCCCTCGATCGCCGTCGCCGAACTGATGCGCCAACTGGTCGATGTCTACGACGTGGCCTGGGACGCGGCGTGGCAAGTCACCGTCGATACGCTCTCGTACACCAACCACACGCTGCTGCCCGAAGCGCTGGAAACCTGGCCGGTGGGGCTGATGGAGCGCATGTTGCCCCGGCACATGCAGATCATTTACCTGATCAACGCCCAGCACATCGATTCGCTGCGGGCCAAGGGCATCCACGATTTCGACGTGCTGCGTGCGGTGTCGCTGATCGAAGAAGACAACGGTCGCCGGGTGCGCATGGGCAACCTTGCGTTCCTTGGTTCCCACAGCGTCAACGGCGTGTCCGGCCTGCACACGCAGCTGATGCGCAAGACCGTGTTCGCCGAACTGCACAAGCTTTACCCGGAGCGAATCAACAACAAGACCAACGGCATCACCTTCCGCCGCTGGTTGTACCAGGCCAACTCTGAACTGACCTCGATGCTGGTCGACGCGCTGGGCCCGGATGTTCTGGATAACCCCGAAGAGCGTTTGCTCGATCTTGAGCCTTTCGCCGAGAAACCAGCCTTCCGCAAAGCCTTCGCCGAGCAGCGACTGCACAGCAAAAAAGCCCTGGCCTACCTGATCCACGAACGGCTGGGCATTGCGGTCAACCCGGCGGCGATGTTCGATGTGCAGGTCAAGCGGATCCACGAATACAAACGTCAGTTGCTCAACCTGATGCACACGGTCGCGCTGTATCAGGCGATCCGCGCCGAGCCGGAAACCGACTGGGTGCCGCGGGTGAAAATCTTCGCCGGCAAAGCGGCGGCCAGTTATCACCAGGCCAAGCTGATCATCAAGCTGACCAACGACATCGCCCGTGTGGTGAACAACGACCCGACCGTGCGCGGCCTGCTCAAAGTGGTGTTCCTGCCCAATTACAACGTCAGCCTGGCGGAAAGCATCATCCCGGCGGCGGATTTGTCCGAGCAGATATCCACCGCCGGTTTCGAGGCGTCGGGCACCAGCAATATGAAGTTCGGCCTCAACGGTGCGCTGACCATCGGCACCCTCGACGGCGCCAACGTGGAAATGTGCGAGCGCATTGGCGCCGAACACATGTTCATCTTCGGCCTGAGCGCCCAGCAGGTCGAAGCGCGCAAGCAGAATCACGAGTTCAGCGCGGTGCCGGACATTGCCGCGTCCCACCGTCTCAACGACGTGTTGCAGGCGATCCGCAGCGGGGTGTTTTCGCCGGACGACACGTCGCGCTACACCGGGCTGATCGATTCGCTGGTGGATTACGACCGCTTCCTGGTCTGCGCCGATTTCGACTCCTACTGGGAGGCGCAAATGCGCGTCGATGCGCTCTGGCACGATTCCAACAAGTGGTGGCGCTCGGCAGTGTTGAACACCTCGCGGATGGGCTGGTTCTCGTCAGACCGGACGATTCGCGAGTACGCCACGGACATCTGGAAGGCACTGGAGTAACTTTTAGCGACAAATGTGCGTCCGGCCCCACGTTTGTTGGGCCGGGCCGATATACTGAGCCCTGGTTCGGCCCCGCTTCGGGGCTGCTCAGGGATATCGACCATGCAATGGATGTTCATGTTGATCGGGCTGGTGCTCGGTTGGCTGCTCGACGAATCGTTCAGTTCTGCGCTGTTGGGTGCGCTGTTGGGGCTCGCCATCGGCCAGACGCTGCGCATCGCGCGGCTGGGTTCGCAGGTGGCGGAGCAACAGCAGCAACTTGAACAGGCGAAGGTGGCGTTGCAAGGCGTCGCGCAGCGTTTGTATCTGCTGGAGGGATCGCCTTCGCACGCGGTACCGGCGCCAGGCGTAGAGCCGGCCCCCGAGCCTTTGGTCGAGTCTGTCGATGTCGTCGAAGAAGCTCAGGCCCCCGAACTGGTCTGGGAGCTGCCGCCCGAGCTCGAGCCTCTTTCTGCCGTCGCCAGCGAAACCAGTCAGCCGCTGCCGGCCGATGTCTGGCGCCTGGACGCCGTTACACCTGAACCTGAACCCCGACAACCTGCCGAACCCCGTGGCCCGAATCTCATCGAGCGCGGCATCAGCGCTGCGCGCAACTGGCTGTTCGGTGGCAACACTGTGCTGCGGGTCGGCGTGGTGCTGTTGTTCTTCGGTCTGGCCTTCCTGCTGCGTTACGCCACCGAAGGCATGGTGGTGCCGATCGAAATGCGTTACGCCGGGGTCGCGGCGGCGGCACTCGGTTTGTTGGCGCTGGGCTGGTGGTTGCGCCATCGCAACAGCAGCTACGCCTTGATGTTGCAAGGCACCGGGATCGCGGTGTTGTACCTGACGGTGTTTGCAGCGATGCGTCTGCACCCGCTGCTTGATCCGTCCGCCGCGCTGGGCTTGCTGGTGGCGGTGACGGTGTTTTCGGCCATTCTGGCCGTCACCCAGGATTCCCTCGCCCTGGCCTGCGTTGCGGCCTTGGGCGGTTTCGCCGCGCCGATTCTGACCTCCACCGGCGCCGGCAACCATGTCGCGCTGTTCAGTTATTTCGCGTTGCTCAACGCCGGCATCCTGGCCATTGCCTGGTTCAAGGCCTGGCGTCTGCTCAACCTGATCGGTTTCGCCGGCACCTTCGGCATCGGTTTCGCCTGGGGCGTGCGTTCGTATGCGCCGGAACTGCTGTGGAGCACCGAGCCGTTCCTGATTCTGTTCTTCCTGATGTACCTGGCCATCGGCCTGCTCTTCGCCCGACGCAAGTTGCTGGACATGCCGGACGCCCCGGCGGATGGCGATCGCGAGGCGCTGCTGAATTGGTCGGCGCGCAAGGGTGACTACGTCGATGGCACGATGCTGTTCGGTCCACCGCTGGTAGGTTTCGGTCTGCAATTCGCGCTGGTGCAGCATCTGGAATTTGCCGCCGCGTTCAGTGCGCTGGCGCTGGGCATGATTTACATGATCCTGGCCCGGGTGCTGATGGGCGGCCGGGCGTTGTTGCTGGGCGAGACTTGCCTGGCGCTCGGCGTGATTTTCGCCAGCCTGGCGATTCCTCTCGGGCTGGATGCGCGCTGGACTTCTGCGGCCTGGGCAGTTGAGGGCGCAGGGATTTTCTGGCTCGGCCTGCGTCAGCACCGGCCGTTCGCCCGGGCCTTCGCGTTGCTGCTGCAACTGGGTTCGGCGCTGGCATTTCTCAGCCAGTTGCGTGTCGGCGAAAGCAGCCTGCTCGACGGTGCACCGCTGGGCGCATTGATGCTCGGCATCGCATTGCTGTTCAGTTTCTACCAGTTGCGCAAAGCTCCGGCGGAACACACGTCGGCGTGGGAACGCCAAGGCCTGCCGGTGTTGGCGAGTCTCGGTCTGACCTTCCTCTATCTGCTGGCACCGCTGTTTTTCTTCACCCACGGCACGGCGATCAGTTGGGCGCTGGCCGGGCTGGTGACCTTGTTCGTCGGTTTGCGCCTGCAATCGCGCACGTTCCTGTTCAGCGCGTTTGCCGTGCAACTGCTCGGCGGGGCGTTGTTCCTGTTGCGCCTGCAAGGGGCGGGCGAGAATTCCGCGGCCGTGTTCAGCGCCGGCTGGAGCGGTTTGCTCAGTGCATCGCTGATCGGACTGGCGTTGATCGCCGGCATGCTGCTGGCGGCACGTGACGAGATGGTGCGCAACGATGTTCGGCTGCTGCGCGGTTTGTCGGTGGTGCTGCTGGCGGGGTTGGCGCTGATCAATCTGGCGGTGTTGTTCGTGCTGCCGTGGCAAACCGCGAGCGCGGTGTGGGCGGCCAGTGGCTTGCTGATCATTTGGCTCAGCCTGTACCTCAAGCAGCGCGTGAGTTTTGTCTTCGGATTGTTGTTGCAGTTGATCGGCGGCGCGGCGTTTTTGCTGGCCGGTCCCGAGTTGCTCGGGCCGTTGTCCAGCGAAGGTCTGCGGCCGCTGGCCCATGGCGGATTCTGGACGCCAATGGTGCTGGGTCTGGCGGCGATGATCGGGGCGTGGCGTCTGCAACTGGGCAATCATCCCTCGGCGTTCGATGTGTTGAGTTTGCAGCGACTGTCCGAAGTATTGCTGATCTGGGGCGCCGCGTGGTGGGCGTTGGCGTGGTTCAGCGAAGTGATGCGTTTTGCACCGACGAATCTGGAAAATTCGCTCTTGCTGCTGGTCGCTGCGTTGATGGTCGCGTTGTGGACGGTGTTGGCATTGCGCCTGAAATGGCCGTCGCTCGGTCTGCTCTGCACCTTGCTGATTCCGGTGGCCGGGCTGGTGTTGCTGGTCTCGTGGCACTCGCGTTATCACCCGGCGGCCAACTTCGGCTGGCTGGCATGGGCGGCAGTGTTTGCGGTGCATTTCTTCAGCCTGCGGCGTCTGGCGCCGATGTTGCCGGCGCGGGCCTTGAGCACGGCGCATGTGCTCGGTTGCTGGCTGCTGATCGGCGTGCTGGCGCTGGAGTTGCGCTATGGCCTGCTGCTGTTGTCCGAGCAGTACAACGCCTGGCGCTGGCTGGGCTGGGCGATTCTGCCGAGTGTGTATCTGTTGCTGATGGCCGCGCCGCGCAACTGGCCGTGGCCGGTGGCGGCGTTCCCTCGTGAATACCGCTTGTACGCGGCGGCGCCGCTGGCGGTGTTGATGCTTGCCTGGTTCTGGCTGGCGAACGGCGTGAGCGACGGTAACGCCGAACCGCTGCCTTACGTGCCGCTGATCAACCCATTGGAGCTGGGCCTGTTGATCGCGTTGTTCAGCGTCTATGTCTGGTCGCGAAGTGCCGTTTCCGAGCTGTCGATCCGCAAGGATTACGCCGCTCACGCCTCGCAACTGATCGCCGGCGTTTCGTTGTTCGCGTTCTGTACCGCGTTGGTGACCCGCGCCGCACACCATTGGGCCGGGATTCCGTTCGAGCTCGACCTGTTGCTCGAATCGATGCTGGTGCAGGCCGGGTTGTCCATCGTCTGGACGCTGATGGCACTCGGATTGATGATCGGCGGGCACCTGCGCCATCGCCGCGAAGTGTGGCTGATCGGCGCGGCGCTGATTGCGCTGGTGGTGGCCAAACTGATTTTTGTCGAATTGAGTAACCGTGGCGGGTTGGCCCGGATCGTCTCGTTTATCGGCGTCGGCGTGTTGCTGCTGGTGGTGGGCTACTTCGCGCCACTGCCGCCCAAACGCGTCGAAGCTGCACCGGAGGCGGACAAACCGGCCCCGGAAACCGAAGGAGTGTCGTCTTGAGTCGCAAGCTTAATTTCGGGTGGCTGTTGCTGGGCGTGGCCATGACGGCCGGTGCCCAGGACAAACCGGCGGACTTCGCCGCGCAGGTGCCGTTGTCGGTCAGTGGCGCGGGCCCGTGGTATCGCCTCGAACTGCCGCTGAGCGTGCAGTTGCAGGCGCGTCAGACCGATCTCAGCGATCTGCGGGTATTCAACGCCGCTGGCGAGCCGCAGGCCTACGCGTTGGCCCGGGAATCAGCGCAGACCCGCGATGACGGCCGCTTGAACGCAGTGAAATGGTTCCCGCTGTACAACTCGGCGGATGCCACTGAGCGCGCGCCGAGCGTTCGCGTGCAGTCGACCACCACCGGCACGCTGGTGGAAGTGCAGCCGTCCAGCCAACTGGAAGCAGGCGAGGAAGTGCTGCGCGGCTGGCTGCTGGATGCCAGTGCGATCAAGGCACCGTTGCAGCAACTGATCCTCGACTGGACCAGCGAGCGCGACGGCTTCCAGCGTTTCAGCATCGAGGCCAGCGACGACTTGCAGCACTGGCAAGCCTGGGGCGAAGGCCAGGTCGCGCGCCTGACCTTTTCCGATGAGCGCATCGAGCAGCACGAAGTTGCGTTGCCGGGGCAATCTGCGCGTTATCTGCGCCTGCTGTGGGACTCGCCGAATGCGGCCCCGACCCTGACCTCGGCACAGTTGAAAAGCAGCGACCCGCAAAACCTGCCGTTGCCGCTCGTCTGGTCGCCAGCGCTCGCGGGCAGCAGCTCCAAGGCCGGCGAATACACTTGGCAGTTGCCGATGGGGCTGAATGTCGAACGGGTTCAGGTCGAGTTGAAACAGCCCAACAGCCTGGCGCCGGTGACGCTCTCGGGTCGCCGGGAAACCAGTCTGCCGTGGCAGCCGTTGAGCAGCGGCTTGCTCTATCGCTTGAACCAGAATGGCCAGGACGTGGTGCAGAACGAGTTGCAGCTCTACGGGCAGACCGTCCAGCAGTTGAAACTGACAGTCGACGAACGCGGCGGCGGTCTCGGCGAGCAAGCGCCGAGTGTCAAGTATGCGGTGCGCGCCACCCAGGTGATCTTCCTCGCCCGCGGTGACGGGCCTTACAGCCTGGCGCTGGGCAATCCGACGGTGAGAACGGCGAACCTGCCGCTGACCACGCTGATCCCCGACTTCAAACCGGAGAAACTGGCCACGTTGGGCAAGGCCACGGTGCAAGGTGAAGCGGTTGCGACCCAGACCACTTCGGCCACCACCACAGCCACAGCGGACACCAACTGGAAGAAATTCGGCCTGTGGGCGGTGTTGCTGCTCAGTGTGCTGTTTCTGGCCGCGATGGCCTTCAGTCTGCTGCGCAAGCCGCCGGCCAGGTCCTGAATATGACGGGTGTGGCCTCTACACCCGTCGGGTTTCCAACTACGCTGAATCCGGTGCATGAACTCTCTCGTATCGATCACGTCTGATAGCAGGAATTGCACCCGACGCACGTTACCGGGCGTCATTGCTCGCTACGGTTTCAGACTCCCTGTAAACTGCGCGGGTTTTTAGCCCCCCATTCCACCGGAGCCGTCCATGTCCCGCGTTACCCTGAGTCGCTATTTGATTGAGCAGACCCGCAGCAACAACACTCCTGCCGATCTGCGTTTCCTGATCGAAGTGGTGGCGCGCGCCTGTAAAGAAATCAGCCACGCCGTGTCCAAAGGCGCCCTGGGCGGCGTTCTGGGCAGCATGGGCACTGAAAACGTGCAAGGTGAAGTGCAGAAGAAGCTCGACGTGCTGTCGAACGAAATCCTGCTCGAAGCCAACGAGTGGGGCGGTCACCTGGCCGGCATGGCGTCCGAAGAAATGGACAACGCCTACCAGATCCCGGGCAAATACCCGAAAGGCGCCTACCTGCTGGTATTCGACCCGCTGGACGGTTCGTCGAACATCGACATCAACGCGCCGGTCGGCACCATCTTCTCCGTGCTGCGCTGCCCGAACGAATACCTGAGCCAGAACGAGCCTTTGAATGAAAAGGCCTTCCTGCAGCCGGGCACCCAGCAAGTTGCCGCCGGTTATGCGATCTACGGTCCGCAGACCATGCTGATCCTGACCCTGGGCAACGGCGTGAAGGGCTTCACCCTGGACCGCGAAATGGGCAGCTTCGTCCTGACCCACGAAGACATCACCATTCCTGAAAGCACCCAGGAATTTGCCATCAACATGTCCAACCAGCGTCACTGGGAAGCCCCGGTACAGCGCTACGTTTCGGAACTGCTGGCCGGTGAAGAAGGCCCGCTGAAAAAGAACTACAACATGCGTTGGGTCGCGGCGATGGTTGCCGACGTACACCGCATCCTGACCCGTGGCGGTCTGTTCATGTACCCGCGCGACAGCCGCGAGCCGTCCAAGCCAGGCAAACTGCGCCTGATGTACGAAGCCAACCCGATGTCGTTCCTGGTGGAACAGGCAGGCGGCGCTTCCACCGACGGTCACCAGCGCATCCTCGACATCCAGCCTGAAGGCCTGCACCAGCGCGTAGCGGTGTTCCTCGGCTCGAAAGAAGAAGTCGCACGCGCCACGGCTTACCACAAGGAATAAACCATGAACGCGCCCTGGCAGCCGTTGCTCGATTGGTGGTTCGGTCACTCCGAATCGGCCACTGAAGTGACGGCGCAACAGGGCAAGTTGTGGTTTGGCAAGAAAGACAGCCAGGACCTCGAAGCGCGTGAGCGTTTCGGGGTCTTTGTCGATCAGGCCCTCGCTGGCGAATTGACTGAATGGACGCAATGTCCCGAAGGTTGGCTGGCGGTGGTGCTGTTGCTCGACCAACTCCCGCGAATGATCTTTCGTGATACACCCAAGGCTTTTTCCGGTGATCTGCGTGCGCAGAAACTTGTCGCGCAGGGCATTGCGGCGGACTTTGATCGGCAACTGAAGCCGATCCAGCGCGTATTCATCTACCTCGTCTTCGAACACTGCGAAAACCTCGCGGTGCAGAATGAAGCGGTCTCGCGATTCATCGAGCTGGTGGCTGAACAGCCGGAGGCGGAGCGTGGGGTGTTTGCCGACAATCTGGACTATGCCGAGCGGCATCAGAAGGTGATTGCGCGGTTTGGGCGGTTTCCGCATCGCAATGCGGTGTTGGGGAGGGAGTCTACGGTGGAGGAGTTGGAGTTTTTGAAAGAGCCGGGTTCGCGGTTTTAAGACGATTTTCGGCAGCCTCTAAAACCGGCCCTCACCCTAACCCTCTCCCGGAGGGAGAGGGGACTGACCGAGGTGTTTGTCGCTATACATCGACCTGAGATATCGAACCGAACTCAAGTTTTGAAAAGCATGAAGATCGGCTCCCTTTCCCCCTCGCCCCCTTGGGGGAGAGGGCTGGGGTGAGGGGGTAGGCTCTTGATCTTCAGCTCTTGATCTTAGATCCGGAAGCTGCCCACCAACTGCTTGAGTCGCGCAGCTTGCTGCTCCAGATCCGCACAAGCCCGCAACGTCGCCTGCAAGTTCTCCACCCCTTCCTGGTTCAGCGTGTTGATCTCGTTGATATCGACATTGATCGACTCGACCACCGCCGTCTGCTCTTCCGTCGCGGTCGCCACCGACTGGTTCATGCCGTCGATCTCGCCGATGCGCTGGGTCACGCTTTCCAGGCGTTCGCCGGCCTGGTTGGCGATACCGACGCTGCTTTCACTCTCTCGCTGGCTCTCGGTCATGATGCCGACCGCCTGACGCGCGCCGACCTGCAGTTCTTCGATCATGTTCTGCACTTGCTGCGCCGAATCCTGGGTGCGGTGCGCCAGGTTGCGTACTTCGTCGGCCACCACGGCGAAACCGCGTCCGGCCTCACCGGCGCGGGCGGCTTCGATGGCGGCGTTGAGGGCCAGCAGGTTGGTCTGCTGGGAGATGCTGGTGATCACTTCCAGAATCTGCCCGATGTTCACGGTGTTGCTGTTCAGGGTTTCGATGTTGCCGCAGGAGTCGCTGATCTTCGCCGACAGTTGCTGCATCGCGTGGATGGTTTTATCCACCACCTGCTGGCCGTCTTCGGCCAGGCTGCGTGCGTCGCTGGAGTGTTGCGAGGCGAGGGCAGCGTTCTGGGCGATTTCCTGGGCGGCGGCGCCAAGCTGATTGATCGCGGCGGCCACGCTGTTGGTGCGGGTGGCCTGCTGGTCGGAGTTGTACATCGACGAGTTGGATGCCGCGACCACGCGCAGGGCCACTTCGTTGACCTGGCCAGTGGCGGACGACACCTCGCGGATCGAGGTGTGGATACGCTCGACGAAGCGGTTGAACGACAAGCCCAGCGCGCCGAATTCATCGTGGCCGTGGATGGTCAGGCGCTTGGTCAGGTCGCCTTCGCCTTCGGCGATGTCATGCATGGCGCGGCCCATGGTCAGCAGCGGCTGCATCAGCACGCGGATCAGCATGCCGAGCAGGGCGATGATGATCACCACGGCGATGACCATGGCGATCAGTGCCGAGGTGCGGAACTCGCTGAGCATCGAGAAGGCGGTGTCCTTGTCCAGCACCAGGCCCACGTACCAGTCGGCCGACGGTACGCCGTTGACGCGGGTGAAGGAGATCAGTTGGGTCTTGCCGTCGAACTCGACTTCCTTCAGCCCCGGGCTGACTTTCGGCGCGCCGTTGGGATAGGCCTCGGCCAGGGTCTTGAGCACCAGTTTGCTGTCCGGGTGGATCAGGATCTTGCCGTCGGCACTGACGATGAACGCGTGGCCGTGGCCGCCGAAGTTCAGCGAGTTGATGATCGCGCTGACACTCGACAGATCAATGTCGGCACCGGCTACACCGATCATCTGGCCTTGACGCTGCACCGGAGTGGCAACGGTGATCACCAGTTTGCCCGACGAAGCAGCGATGTACGGTTCGGTGACGATGGTTTGCTGGGCGCTGTTTGCTGCCTTGTACCAGCCACGGGCGCGCGGGTCGTAATCGGGTGCGCGATTGCCGGCCGGGACCGAGAACATCACGCCGTCGGCACCGCCGAAATAGCTGAGCTGGAAATTGCCGGTGTAGGCGGGCAGGTCGATGATGCGTTTGAGGCTGGCCGGGGCATTGCCGTCGGCGACAACCTGCTGCGACATCGATTGCAGCAACTGGATGCGGCTTTCCAGCCAGGTCTGGATGTTGCTGGTGGTCAGGCTGCCCAGTTCCTGCATAGAGGCTTCGGTGCTGGTTTGCAGGGCTTCGCGTTGTCGGTAGTCGTTGAACAAAATGAAACAGGCGAACGCAACGGCCACCACGAGGGCGGCAGCCAACAAGATCTTGTGGCTGAATTTCATGTTTCTGGTCATTAAGTGAGCTACCGCGAAGGGGCTGGTCAAGAAAGGGCGGCAATTTGCCACACTATCGGGCTTTGCGCTGCTCTTATTTCGACCGCTGCGCGCCAAAGATTAGGCGGCTTTCGTGAAAGTCGACGAAATGCTCAATAGCCCTACAAAGTGTCTGATTTACCGATGAATGCCAGACGAGCGGGCTGATAAATAGCCATCCCACGAGGGAACCAGACAGGGGTTTTCTCTTCTAAGCTTCTGGTTGGCGTCAGGCCATCCCCCTTCCGTTCCAGGAGTTACACCATGTCGCTGCGATCTATCGCCCTTCTGTCGTTTTGCGTGCTGTTGGTCGCATGCAGCAAGGTCAATCAGGAAAACTACTCGAAGCTCTCGGCCGGGATGGCCAAGGCCGAAGTGGAGACGCTGCTCGGCAAGCCTACCGATTGCTCGGGTGCGCTCGGCATGTCCAGTTGCACCTGGGGCGACAAGAACAGCTTTATCAGCGTGCAGTACGCCGGTGACAAAGTGTTGATGTTTTCCGGCCAAGGCCTGAAGTAAACCGGGGCTACGCGCCCACGGGAGAAAAACAATGAAGCGGTTATTGCTTGTCCTTTTTGCCGGCCTGGTATTGGCCGGCTGCGCCACGACCGGTGAAGATCCGCTGGCGCCCAAGACAGTCCACAGCGTCAATCTCAAGCGTTACCAGGGTACCTGGTACGAGTTGGCGCGGCTGCCGATGTATTTCCAGCGCAACTGTGCGCAATCCGAAGCCCGCTACAGCCTCCTGCCTGACGGCAACCTCGGTGTGTTCAACCGTTGCCTGACCAAGGACTGGCAGTGGGAAGAGGTCAAAGGCACGGCTTATCCACAGGTGCCGGGCAAGACCGACAAGTTGTGGGTCGAGTTCGATACCTGGTTCTCGCGGCTGATTCCGGGTTCGGCGAAGGGCCAATACTGGGTGTTGTATGTCAGCGATGACTACAAGACCGCGATTGTTGGCGACCCGAGCCGTCGTTACCTTTGGCTGTTGTCGCGTACACCGACCGTCAACGGTGTGGTGCGCGAAGAACTGCTGAGCAAGGCGCGTCAGCAGGGTTACGACACCACGCGGCTGATCTGGCGGGCGTCGGATCAGCAGATGGCCAAGACGTCCAACTGACGCGCAACAAAAAACCTGTGGAGGTTGCCCTCCACAGGTTTTTTTGTGTCAGCCCAATAGCTCTCGCAGCACTTGGGTGAAGGCTCGATTGCTGTCCTCTTCCCCGGCATGTCGCCCTTCTCGAACCACCCACTGACCGTTGACCAGCACGTCGCGCACCTGACGGTCGCCACCGGCAAACAGCCAGCGGTTGAGGATCCCGTCACCGCTGGCCGTGGCCAGATACGGATCGGTGCCATCGAGCACAATCCAGTCCGCGCGTTTGCCGACTTCCAGCGCACCGATCGGCTGGCCCATTGCTTGTGCGCCACCATCCAGCGCCGCGTCATACAGCGTGCGGCCGACCATCGGCTGATCCGCGCCATACAAGCGGTTGCGCCGTTGATCGCGCAGGCGCTGGCCGTATTCCAGCCAACGCAGTTCTTCAACCACGCTCAGCGACACATGGCTGTCCGAACCGATACCCATGCGTCCGCCCTGAGCCAGGAAATCCACCGCCGGGAAAATCCCGTCGCCGAGGTTGGCTTCGGTGGTCAGGCACAGGCCGGCGATGGCGCGACTCTTGGCCATCAGCGTGACTTCTTCCGGATTGGCGTGGGTCGCGTGCACCAGGCACCAGCGCTGATCGACTTCGGTGTTTTCGTACAGCCATTGCAGCGGACGGCGACCGCTCCAGCTCAGGCAGTCGTCGACTTCCTTCTGCTGTTCAGCGATGTGGATGTGCACCGGGCACTGCTTGTCGCTGGCCGCCAGTACTTCACTGATCTGCTGCGGCGTGACCGCGCGCAACGAGTGGAAACACAGTCCCAGCGACTGGGCCTTCTGCTGCGCCAGCAACGGTTGCAGGCGCGATTGCAGTTTCAGGTAGTTTTCGGTGCTGTTGATGAAGCGGCGCTGACCTTCGTTCGGTGTCTGGCCGCCAAAACCGCTGTGGCTGTAGAGCACCGGCAACAGCGTCAGGCCGATGCCGGCTGAACTGGCGGCCTGGCTGATGCGCAACGCCAGTTCGGCCGGGTCGGCGTAGGGCTGACCGTTGTGATCGTGGTGGACGTAATGGAATTCGGCGACCGAGGTGTAACCGGCCTTGAGCATTTCGATGTACAGCTGGCGGGCGATCACACCGAGTTGGTCCGGGCTGATTTTTCCGACGAGCCGATACATCAGATCGCGCCACGTCCAGAAACTGTCGTTGGGATTGCCGGCCACTTCCGCCAGCCCGGCCATCGCTCGCTGGAACGCGTGGGAGTGCAGATTCGGCATGCCCGGCAGCAGCGGGCCGCTCAACCGTTCGGCGCCATCTGCGGTGGAATCGGCCTGGATTCGGGTCAATACGCCTTCGGCGCTGACCTCGAGACGTACATTGTTGGCCCATCCGTCAGGCAGTAACGCGCGTTCGGCAAAGAAGGCGGACATGGTTCAGCACCCCATCGTGTGTTATTTGTATATACATATACAGACGTTTGCCTGCCCGGTAAACTCCGGCAAGCTAGCAACCTTATCCAATGAACAGGGATCCACCGTGCCGACTCCGCCTCCAGTCTCTCCGTTGGCCGCGAACATGGGCGACAGTCCGGCGCCCTTGTACGCCCGCGTCAAACAGATGATCACCCAGCAGATCGACAGTGGTAACTGGCCGCCGCATTACCGCGTGCCGTCGGAAAGCGAGCTGGTCAGCCAGCTGGGCTTCAGCCGCATGACCATCAACCGAGCACTGCGGGAAATGACCGCCGACGGTTTGCTGGTGCGCATGCAAGGTGTCGGCACCTTCGTCGCCGAGCCGAAGAGCCAGTCCGCGTTGTTCGAGGTGCACAACATCGCCGACGAAATCGCCTCCCGTGGCCATCGCCACACCTGCCAGGTGATCACCCTGGAAGAAGAGGCTGCCGGCTCCGAACGCGCACTGGCTCTGGACATGCGCGAAGGGCAGAAGGTGTTCCACTCGCTGATCGTGCATTACGAAAACGATATTCCGGTGCAAATCGAAGACCGTTTCGTCAACGCGCTGGTCGCCCCGGAATACCTCAAGCAGGACTTCACCCTGCAAACCCCTTATGCCTATCTGAACCAGGTCGCGCCGCTGACCGAAGGCGAACATGTGGTCGAAGCGATCCTGGCCGAGCCGTCCGAATGCAAACTGCTGCAGATTGAAAAGGGCGAACCGTGCCTGCTGATCCGCCGTCGCACCTGGTCGGGCCGTCAGCCGGTGACCGCTGCGCGTCTGATCCACCCCGGTTCCCGTCATCGTCTGGAAGGTCGGTTTCATAAATAAAAAAAGCGTAAGTAGAGAGCATAAATGAGCGAGTTGAAGGTTTTACGCGCCGAAGGCTACCCGCGCATGCCGTGGAAAAACGGCGGCGGCAGCACCGAGGAAATCACCCGCGATGCCGGTACCGGTCTTGATGGCTTCGGCTGGCGCCTGTCGATTGCCGACATCGCCGAATCCGGCGGTTTCTCGACGTTTATCGGTTATCAACGGGTGATCACGGTGTTGCAGGGCGACGGCATGACTTTGTGCGTCGACGGTGACGACACCCGGCCGCTGTTACCCCTCGACCCGTTTGCCTTCAGCGGCGAAAGCCAGGTGTCTTGCACTTTGCTCGGCGGGGGGATTCGCGATTTCAACCTGATCTACGCGCCCCAGCGTTACAGCGCACGTTTGCAATGGCTTGACGGCGAACAACGGTTTTTCAGCTCCGCCGGCACTGTTCTCGTCTTCAGCGTCAGCGAGTTGCTGGAAGTGACGGTCAGTGACAACGCTTCGCAACTTGGCCGGCATGACTGCCTGCAACTGGACGGCAACACCGGTCTGGTGGAAATCGCCGTCAACGCGGGCTGCTGTGTGATCGAACTGACTGCACACTGATCGATCCTTGAAAAACCGCTGCTTTGAACAGTGCCTGTAGGGGCTGTTGAGAGCGGCGGTTTTTTTCATCCCGACGTTCCCGAACGCGCACCAACTTGTTACCGAACGCCCCAGCGTGGCGCAATACCACGTTCATGAAACAGCCTTCCGCTTCCTCAAACCAACCCCGCGAAAAAATTCATACACGCCACAGCCTTTGATTCAGGCGTCTTCCAGCCGTGCCCGGTGTTTTTGTTGAACGGCCCCCCACAAGTTGGCCGCTCGATTGCATATGCTTGTATGTACAAGTAAAGACGTATGCGTATGAGTCGTTAGAGGTTCTCCGCAGCGTCCCTGATTCGCTTGTCGCGCATTGAAGCGCACAAGCCGCTTGCCCATCGCCAGGGTTGGTTTGAATTGATCGCTGAGGAGT
>NZ_JBSVWF010000070.1:0-26803 GCF_054071635.1 Pseudomonas sp. SDO52101_S400
TGACCGCGTTCTGTCAGGAGAATATGGTCCATTGTGGGAGCGGGCTTGCTCGCGAAAGGGCCCGAAAGAACGCCGCACCTCCCCCGCCCTACAAATTTCCAACAATTGCCCCGGTCATTTCCCGCACTTTGCGCAAAATGCCGTTAGTCGCCACCCCCTGCGATGGATTAAAGTAACGCCCCCAGCCCCGGCGTTATCCGAACGCCTGTGGCCACCCTTTCCAGGAACAGTCATCGATGGAACATCGTGAAGCGCTGCTGGCGCTGCGAACCTTTCTTTCAACGCAGATTCTCGGCCAGGAAAAACTCATCGAGCGCTTGCTCATCGCCCTGCTCGCCGACGGCCACATGCTGGTCGAGGGCGCTCCGGGTCTGGCCAAGACCAAAGCGATCAAAGAGCTCGCCGAGGGCATCGAAGCCCAGTTCCATCGCATTCAGTTCACCCCGGACCTGCTGCCCGCCGACATCACCGGCACCGAGATCTATCGCCCGGAAACCGGCAGCTTCGTGTTCCAGCAAGGCCCGATCTTCCACAACCTGGTGCTGGCGGACGAAATCAACCGCGCCCCGGCGAAGGTCCAGTCGGCCTTGCTCGAAGCCATGGCCGAGCGTCAGGTCAGTGTCGGGCGCAGTACTTATGAGCTGTCGCCGCTGTTTCTGGTGATGGCCACGCAGAACCCGATCGAGCAGGAAGGTACCTATCCGCTGCCTGAAGCGCAGCTCGACCGCTTCCTGATGCACGTGAAAATCGGTTTCCCGGACGCCGCTGTCGAACGCCGGATCCTGCAACAGGCCCGGGGCGAAGCCCTGAACGGCGAAACCAAACCCGAACGCCGGGTCAGCCAGCAAGCGATCTTCGCCGCACGCAAGGAAATCCTCGGTCTGTACATGGCGGACGCCGTGGAGGAATACCTCGTGCAACTGGTCATGGCCACGCGCAATCCGGCCAAGTTCGATCCGGAAATGGCCGAGTGGATCGCCTACGGCGCCAGCCCACGCGGCTCCATCGCCCTCGACCGCTGCGCCCGCGCCCACGCCTGGCTGGCCGGTCGCGACTTCGTCAGCCCGGAAGACATCCAGGCTGTGCTGTTCGATGTATTGCGTCACCGCATCATTCTGTCGTTCGAGGCCGAAGCCGCCGGCATCGACCAGGATCGGGTGGTGCAACGGATTCTCGACGTCGTAGCCGTCGCTTGACCCCGATGAACGCCTCTCTGCCGTCCGAACCGGGTATTCGCGTCAGCCTCGCCGAGCTGATCGAGATGCGTCACCGCGTGCGCGAAGTGCAGCTGTTTTCCACGCCAAGCCAGCGCAGCCCGCTGATCGGCCTGCACCACTCGAAATTCCGTGGTCGTGGCGTCGACTTCGATCAGGTGCGGGTCTATCAGGCCGGCGACGACGTGCGCACCATCGACTGGCGCGTGACCGCACGGACTCAGGAGCCGCACACCAAGCTGTTCCATGAAGAACGCGAGCGGCCGATTTTCATCATGGTCGAGCAAAGCACGCGGCTGTTCTTCGGCTCCGGGCTGATGTTCAAATCAGTGCTCGCGGCACAGGCAGCGGCGCTGATCGGCTGGGCCGCGCTGGGCCACAACGACCGGGTCGGCGGACTGGTGTTCGGCGACAACGAGCATTACGAGATCAAACCGCGCCGCAGCAAGCAAAGCCTGCTGCAACTGCTCAATCGGCTGGTGAAGGTCAATCAGTCGCTGCACAGCGAGCGGGAACCGGATCGCGATGCGTTTGGCGTCGCCTTGCGCCGGGCCCGGGAAGTGCTACGCCCCGGCAGCCTGGTGATCGTGATCTGTGACGAACGCGCGCTGACCGACAGCGCCGAGCAACAATTGAGCCTGCTGTCGCGTCATTGCGACCTGCTGATGCTGCCGCTGTCCGATCCACTGGATCACGCCCTGCCCGCTGCCGGGTTGCTGCGATTCGCCGAGCGCGGCGCGCAACTGGAACTCGACACCCTCAACTTTGACCTGCGCCAGACGTATCGCGCCCAGGCCGAGGCGCGCATCGCCCGCTGGGAACTGCTCGCGCAGAAACTGCGAGTGTTGCTGATGCCGTTGAGCACCCAGAGCGAAATGGTCGAGCAGATGCGCGAGTTCCTCAATCCGCAGCGTCCGGGGAAAGTTCGATGAACGGCCTCGAACAACTGCAACCGCTGATTTCCCCGCCACCGATTGCCTTCTGGCCGCCGGCGCCGGGCTGGTGGCTCCTGCTTCTATTGCTGCCTCTGATCGGTGTCGTGCTCTGGCGTCTGCGTCGCTTCATTCCAATCAAGAAGAAACCCATCGTGCGCGCCGAAATACCGCTCGATCCGGTGCGCATCGCCGCGCTTGCCGAACTGGCGCAAATGGTCAAACCCTACGACGGAGCGCCGGCCGGCGCCTGGCTGCAACAACTCAACGGCCTGCTCAAACGCCTGTGCCGCAATCATTATCCGTACAGCCAGAGCCACACGCTCAATGGGCGCAAGTGGCTGGCGTTTCTCGACAACCGCTGCCCCGCTGCCGGCCTGACCCGCTGGATGGTGCTGGTCGAAGGCGCCTACAAACCCGAATGCAAACTCGACGACAAGGCCATCGCCGGCCTGACCCAAGCCGTCGACACCTGGATCCGCAAGCATGTTTGAGTTCGCCTGGCCGTGGATCTTTTTGCTGTTGCCGCTGCCGTGGCTGATGCGCCTCGTGCTGCCAGTCGCCGACAGCGGTGAGCCGGCGTTGAAAGTGAGCTTCCTCACCGACCTCGAAGGTCTCGCCCGCCGCCGGGCCCGCGCCAATCTGCCGGCGTGGCGACAGCAGGCACCGTTCATGCTGTTGTGGTTGTTGCTCCTGATCGCCGCCGCCCGCCCGCAATGGCTGGGCGAACCGTTGCCGATTGCCGCCAGCGGCCGCGACCTGCTGGTGGCGGTGGACGTGTCCGGCTCGATGGACTTCCCCGACATGCAATGGAACGACGAAGACGTCAGTCGCTTGTCGCTGGTCCAGCATTTGCTCGGTGATTTTCTGGAAAGCCGCGATGGCGACCGGGTCGGTCTGATCCTGTTCGGCAGCCAGGCTTATCTACAAGCGCCGCTGACGTTTGACCGACGCACCGTGCGCGTGTGGCTCGACGAAGCGCGGATCGGCATCGCCGGCAAGAACACCGCCATTGGCGACGCCATCGGTCTGGCGCTTAAACGTCTGCGCATGCGCCCGGCACAGAGCCGTGTGTTGATTCTGGTCACCGACGGTGCCAACAACGGCGGTGAAATCGACCCGCTGACCGCCGCAAAACTGGCCGCCAATGAAGGCGTGAAAATCTATCCGATCGGCATCGGTGCCGACCCCGAAGAAAGCGGCGCCACGGCACTGCTCGGCGGCAATCCGACCCTCGACCTCGACGAACCGGCGCTCAGGGCAATCGCCGACGCTACTGGCGGCCGTTATTTCCGCGCCCGCGACGGCAAGGAACTGCAAGCGATCAAAGACACCCTCGACCGCCTGGAACCGGTGGCCCAGCAACCGACCCAGGCGCGTCCGGCTCAGGCGTTGTATCAATGGCCACTGGCGCTGGCGCTGCTGTTGAGCATGTTGCTGGTTACCCGCGAATTGTGGCCGGACAACCCGCTGCAACGGCTGTTCACCAAGGAGCTGTATCTGCAAAGCCCCCTGCCTGACTGGCGCGAGCGCCTCAAGCGTTTGCGTCTGCGGAGGCGCCGATGATCGCCCTCTGGCCGCACTGGTTCCGTCCGTGGTGGTTGCTGCTGTTGCCGCTGCTCGGCTGGCTGATCTGGCAACTCTGGCACCGACAAAAGCGCGCCGGGCGCTGGCAGATGATTCTGCCGCCGGCGTTCCATGCCGCGTTGCTCAGTGGCGGCAGCGGTCGCGACAGCAAGTTGCCGTGGGTCGCACTGGGCGGCGCGTGGCTACTGACGATCCTGGCGCTGCTCGGGCCGAGCTGGGAGCGGGTCGAACAGATCAGCCAGAAACCGGCCGACCCGCTGGTGGTCGTGCTGGAGCTGACCCCGGAGATGCTCGCCACCGACTCGCCGCCGACGCGCCTGGAACAGGCCCGACGCAAGTTGTTCGATCTGTTGAACGCGCGCAGCGATGCACAGACCGCCATCGTGGTTTATGCGGGCAGCGCTCATACGTTGGTGCCGCTGTCGGATGACCTGGCGACCAGTCGCAATCTGCTCGATGCCCTCAAGCCATCGCTGATGCCGGAAAGCGGCCATCGCGCCGATCTCGCCGTGAGCAAGGCACTGGCCTTGCTGGAACAAGGGGCGCTGGGTCAGGGGCGCATCCTGCTGATCGGCTCTTCGCTGTCCGATGAGGAACGACAAGGCATTCGCCATGCATTGAGCGGGCAATCGGCGCAACTGCTGATGCTCGGCATCGGCACCGCCGAGGGCGCGCCGATTGCTCAGGAGGACGGCAGTTTCCTCAAGGACGCCCAGGGTGCGATCCGCGTGCCGCAACTCGACAGTCCCGGTCTCGGCGCCTTCCTTGGCTCGGTGGGTGGCGAGTACCACAGCGCGCGGCTGGATGAATCGGATCTGCGCAGCCTCGGCCTGCTCGATGGCCCGCGCAGTCTGCGCAATGACGGCCAGACCCTGCGCCTCGATACCTGGGCCGATCAGGGTTATTGGCTGCTGCTGCCTCTGTTGCTGCTCGCCGCGTGCGCCGGCCGCCGGGGTTGGCTGTTCTGCCTGCCGCTGCTGTTTTGCCTGCCGCAGCCGAGCTACGCTTTTGATTTCGAGGACTTGTGGTTGCGCCCCGATCAGCAGGGTCTGCATCTGCTCAAGCAGAAGCGTCCGGCCGAGGCGGCGAAACACTTCGAAGATCATCAGTGGCAAGGGCTGGCGTTGTACGAGGCCGGCGACTACAGTGGCGCCGCCCAGCGCTTCGCCGAAGGCAGCGATGCCCGCGCCCACTACAATCGTGGCAACGCACTGGCGAAAAGCGGTGAGCTGGAAGCGGCGATCGATGCCTATGAACAGGCCCTGGAGTTGCAACCGGATTTACGCCCGGCGCTGACCAACAAGGCGCTGGTGGAAAACCTGCTCAAGCAGAAAAACACTCCGCCGCCGACCGAGCCCGAAAAGCAACCGACGCAGCAGAACGTGCCGGGCGACGAACCACCGCCCGCCACCGCACCGCCACCGGCGGTCAAGAATGATGCGCCAAGTGAGGCCCAGCCAGCGGAGTCGGCCAGCGAACCACCGCCTACCACCCCGCCGCAACCGGGCCCCAACGAAGTGCCGAACGCTGCGCCGGACGACGAGCAGAATACAGGCCCGATCATGCGCCCCGGCGATGACAATCTCGAAGGCGAGCAACGTCAGGCATTGGAGCAATGGTTGGGTAAGATCCCGGACGATCCGGGCGAACTGCTGCGACGCAAATTCTGGTACGAACAGCAACAACATCAGGATCAGGAAAACACTCGATGACCCGTTTCACCGCTCTCTTGCTGCCCCTGCTGATCTGCACGGCCACCGCCCAGGCGGCCGGGCTGACGGCCAGTGTGGATCGCAGTCGCCTGAACTCCGGCGAGACGGTGGAACTCACCCTCGAATCCAACGACGTCACCCAGTTCGGCAAACCGGACCTGACCCCACTGGAGCCGCTGTTCGAAGTGCGCGGCACACGGCAGGTCAACCAGTTGAACACGCTCAACAACGAGAACCGCGCCACCACCCGCTGGATCATTACGCTGCTGCCGAAACAGAACGGCAGCGTCGAAATTCCGCCCTTGAAACTGGGCGAAACCCAGAGCCAGCCGATCACCGTGCAGGTGGTTGAAAGCGACGTTCAGGAAGAAAAGAACGCCCTCGACCCGGTGTTCATCGAGTCCAGCCTCGACCAGACCAGCGTCTACGTGCAGGCCCAGGCTGTCCTGACCCTGCGCATCTACCATTCGGTGTCGCTGTACGACGACAGCAGCGTGACCCCGCTGCAGATCGCCGACGCGCGCATCGAGCAACTGGGCGACACCCGCACCTACGAAAAAGACATCAACGGTGTGCGCCATGGCGTGATCGAGATGCGCTATGCAATCTTTCCGCAACACAGCGGCCTGCTGACCATCACCCCGCAGACGTTCAGCGCCACATTGGTCGACACTCAGCCGGCAAAAGATCCCACCGCCCAAGGGCCGAAAACCGGCAAGTTGCTGCGGGTCACGTCCACGGAAATCCCGCTGACCGTCAAACCCAAACCGATCACCTATCCGGCCGATGCGCCGTGGCTGCCGGCCCGCAGCTTGAGCCTGAGCGAGAGCTGGAACCCGGAGCCGGATCACACGCAGGTCGGCGACTCCCTGACTCGGAGCCTGACCCTCAAGGTCGAAGGCCTCGCCAGTTCACAATTGCCCGCCCTGCCCGCCACCGAAGCCAATGGCTTGCGCCGCTACCCGGACCAGCCGGTGCTCACCAACCAGAGCAGCGACCGTGGCCTGATCGGCAGCCGTGAAGAACGCGAAGCGTTGGTGCCGAGCCGCAGCGGCTCGATCGAACTGCCGACCGTAGACGTGGTGTGGTGGAATACCTTCGAAGATCATCTGGAACACACCAGCCTGCCGGCCCGCACCCTGCAAGTGGTGAACAACCCGAGCTTGCAAGTCGACACCCCGGCCGGCAGCGCGCAATCCTTCAACACCGCCGACAGCGAAGCGCTGTGGTGGTGGAAACTCAGCACGCTGATCCTGGCCTGCACCACCCTGCTCGGCTTCGGCCTGTGGTGGCGCGCCCGCTGGCAACCGGCGATCCTGCGCGCCGCGCAAACCGGCCCGAGCCCGCGCACCCTGCTCGACGACATCAAACGCGCCAGCCAGGCCAACGACCCCCACGCCACCCGCCAGGCCCTCGACGCCTGGGCCCGTCAGCAGCCGGAGACTCTCGCAGATATGGCGGCGCGCTTTGTGCCGTTGTCGGATGCGCTTGATGGGCTGAACGGCGCGCTGTACAGCGAGACCGGGCAGCATTGGCAGGGTGAGGATCTTTGGCGGGCGATTCGCACGATTCCGACGGCGGAGCGGGTGCAGGATCCAGTTGGGGATAGTGGGTTGCCGCCGCTTTATCCGAAGTAGGATCGCGATAAGTATCGCTTAGGGCGGCATTTGAAAAGACTGATAAAAAAGGGCTTCAAATGCTGACCTCGCCTCATCGCAGGTCAGGAGCCCAGACCACTTCAGAAATAACCTCCAGTTCGTTCCAGAGAACTGAAAGACCGAGGCCTTTCACGTAGGTCCCATAATCAAAGAAAGGCTTGACCTCAATATCTTCAACTGCAAACCAGGTGGCATCACATTCGGGGCACAGGAACAGTTCTGTGCCAGTAGCCTTGATCCTGATATGCGCGATGTAATCCTGCTCACACCTTGGGCAAGCTATTCTCGCCTTCGAATTTGAAAACAAAATGAAGCTCCTGCGGTTATGTTTCCCGAAACCCGTATGCCTCAAGAAACTCTTTATCACTCGATTCAACGGCAAGCACTGCTTCCCCGTACCGCTCAAGATCATCGCTCAGCCAGGCCTCTCCAGGTCGTAGCAGATGAAACTTCACCGTCGCATCGAATTTGTCAGCTGAAATGGCTCCCTGCAGAACACCCGGCAGACTGGATTCATTCCACGTTTCAAACACTGAAGACAAGTACGAGAGCGCGCATGCCAAAAACTCGGTGTTTACGTAATCATCGATATGGATGGAATTAACGAAACACTCATACCCCGTTCTATCCGGGAAGTTCTTCAGGCTTGCATTCCTCTGGAAACTATCCAGATTCGCCAGAAAAACACAGCCATCCCGCTGTACGAAACCGGACCGTGCAATATCCACCAACTCACCGGCCAGAGAAGCACGTCCCGTTCGACGGAGCATTTTCTCCATTTCGCTATTATATTTCACACATCCCCCTCAACATCACTAAACGGCGTCAAGCACCCTACTCAGGGCTGAAGCAGCCCTTAAGAGTTCGGCGTCGGCACTCAAGCAAAAAGGGGGGGAAATTTATTTAATCAAATAAATTTGTCCCCTTTTCATTGAATTTTGCGCCACCGCCATAAGCTGGGGAAGCCGGCCAGATGATTCTCAGATTTATTAAATCAAATAAATCTGTCATTTTTTCGCAACGTTCAGCTCTTTACGCTACCGCCTGCCACCACGACAAAGTCTTCGCATCAAGCATAGTTAAATTTAGTTTTAACTTGATCACCCTCACGATAAGACATAACGAAAGACGACCATGATTCGCCACGTCGCACTGCGTTAGCTTTTAGTTCTTTCACCAAAAAATACACATCCGAAATATCAAAATCTATTTCCGCATCCGTCACACAGACGCCATTCCTTTCTACTTCCAGCTCAGTCTCCATATAGCCTTCACCCAATTCCACCTCGTAGCGGAATGCATCGTAGCCATGAACGATACCGCCTTCGACCATCTGAAAAATCTTTTTGACGATTTCAAAATCTTCTGCAATCACTCTGACGCCACCGGTATTCTGTTAGGTTCATTATCGAAAACCACGGACTTGGTTTTCCCGTTAATGGTGTAAACAACCTGTTTTGAATCAGGCCGAGTTGACTCTGGGCTCTCACGTTTATAAAACAAATAAATCTGTCCCCGTTTTTTTCAAGACACTTCAAATACCGAACGAACATATTCAGTGAGACCGACCAAATCCTCGTACGCGGCCGGACCCAGTGCAGGTTCATGGATCGACAAATAGACGGCAGCAGGCAGATTTGATTTTGAAGCACAATCACTTACTTCCCAGAGTCTGGTGGGAGCTATCATCCAGTTAGTTCCAGGCAAACCTTCGCGTGCATTACCAACAAGCGACCACGACATTCTTCCCTTGTAGTCCTCCACTGCACTCCGCAACTTTTCAATATCACTTTCCCTGATATCTTTGAATCTGAAAACAATGAATGGAAGAAAAGCAGAATGGTCCTCTCTCTGCATCTTACTGCCCACCATCACGTCCGGATAACGCTGCCGATACTTACGCCACTCCAAATCGCCGATATCAGCAATAACATTCAAAAGGTGACCTTCATCATTCTCAATCTTCATAATTCAAAGACCTTTTAAATTATCTGAAATCTTAACACCCTCAGGTTTTATCCCCTTGATGTGCTGTTCCCAATCACCTTTTGAAATCGGACTTGCAGTCAGACGCGGGTCGTATACATAGCGGATTTATTTTCTGAAAATAAATCCGCCACCATTTTGCGCCCTTAAACTTTATATCAAGCAAGTTCCCAATCATGTATTGACACATGCCTAATCAGCTGCCTTGGAGCTTTTACCAAAGACGATCTATAATCTGTAGCAAAACTAATCCCACAAACATAATCATTGTCCGCCAATATTAAAAACTCATCATCAGCATCATTAAAGTCAATCTCAAAACCATCCTCTAACGCTCTTAAATCATCACCAATTTTGACGCCATTAAATGTACCGACGTAACCATAACCCACAACGATCTGATATAAAACCTGACTTTTACCAAACGCAAGAAACACCACATCATTCAAATACGTCAGCGTAACGATGACCTCATCACTTCTACCTATTTTCTTCCGGACGCCTACCCACCCTTTATTCAGGGGAAGCACTTCTCGCACATCATCGCCAGGCTCAATCCATCGCACAAATCCGATAGCGGCTATAATTTCGTTATAACTTTCACCCAAGTAAAAACCAGCAGCGCTCACACCGGGCTCCAGGTCAGCTTTCAAATTCAACTTTAACATTGTACTAACTCCCCTCCACCACGGCTGCCATGTGATATTTATGTATTTCAAACAACTACTATACTTATCAAGCACCAACCCAAAAAACCTACTACACCATCAACCCAGACTCATATTTATCAACAACATTTTTAACAACCTCAGCAACCCACGACCTTTCCAAAATAACTTCAGATACCATTATTGCATCAACCCCAAACACTGCATCACCCTCATAGCTAATACAACTTAGATCCGCAGCCAGCACTCTAATTTTTGAGCCACAAGCAACAGCAAAAACAAAACATTCAAACCCCTCTAAATTATATGTTCCTGCATTAAATCTATAATCCTCAACGAATCCATCTTGAACCTCCCCCCCCAGCTTCTCAGGTAACATTTTTTCCAGCATAAGGATGAAAGCTTTTTTTGAGTCCATATTAAAAATACTTAAATCCTCTACCGGATTTGTTAGCGCATTCTCCGTCTGCAAACAGTGAATATCGCCTCCTAAAGTTGCAACCTGTGCCGTCCCAGGAAAAAAATTGGAATTTATAATGTAGTGAAATATACCATTCTGACAACTACCTCCAACGTTCCAGAGCGTTACGCAGTCCATTAAAATTGCAAATTTTATTGGTTCGCCAAAAATCATATTTTTACCTCCACTTTCCTTTCAGCCCAAATGCTTTTTTTACCGCTGTTGGAATGTTGGCTTTATTCAGCGGATCAAACGGGGACAGACTTATTAAATCAAATAAATCCGTCCCCGTTTTTTCTGCCCCCCGTTTTTTTCTGAATAAATCTGCCCCCGTTTTTCTTGATCATTTTTTTCCTTTGTTCTGCTTTTTCCTTCTATTCAACTATGGGCGTGGTTAACCCTTGCAAATATTTGAAAGGTGCGACCCCCCATATCAAACCCCATATCAACAATTAACAGCCTTACTTCTTCAAACTCCTCGCTACTCAGAGACACATCATATTCAGAAACATAATCACAAAGAATCTCCAACGCCAAACTTTCTTCATTATATTTTACATAATCCAAGGCACCTTCAAGAAGAAAACCCTCCAGCCGTCCTTTCAACTTGGTGCCAAAACTCAGTATACGTTCCGAGTACATAATTTATCTTTTAATTTGTTTATACGGAGGGATAGGTGCATTGTCCGGAAATGCAGTAACGACGTTACCATTTTCTGGCTGCAAGACAACTCGCATGCAGAAAAAGGGGACGGATTCATTCAATCAAATAAATCCACCCCCTTTTTCTTAAGCTTCATCGACCACCATTTCAGAATACATTGTTATAGTCATACATATACTCCTCATACTCATCAATGCTCCAAACATGGCCATCCAAACGGTCAACCATAACAACCCCACCGGCTTTTTCCTCCATCGACCCAATAACTGCCAAACTAAAAGACCAAAACAAGGGAGGTTTTTTCGCTTGATCCTCTATACCTACAACCCCACTCGCCCCAACGTATTTCTTTGCTATTTCCAATGCCGCCTTATTGGAAACAACACTAGTTCGATACTCAACCGGCACGCTGAAGCACAAAATTTCACGCTGCCGCAAATCGGAAACCACCGAAACCAGCTTCACTCTATTGACATTCAAACGCAAAAAACCCGAATACTTTTTACCATCTTCACAAGCAAAGCTTTTATCAAACAGACGAACACCCTTAAGTTGTGACGCTTCAACGTCATCACACAAATATAAATCACATTCTCTTTTCATAAAATTCATTCACCATGGATGGATAATTACACCACCGTTCAGAATCTCTTCCAATGCGCTTGCAGGAACTGAATATGTCGATCCAACTCCGAGTAGCCACGGATCACGAATTCCAGCAACTCCATTTTCAACCAAGTCTTCGACAATTTTATGGAACCCAAAAAACAAAAAAGACAGATTTATTTTATTAAATAAATCTGCTCCTTCCATCCAAAGCAAAAATAATAGACACCCACTCCAACCCACGTTCTAAAAGATCATAATCATATGAATCAATTGATCTTCAGAATCTTCCAGACTACCTCCCCCTCCACCACCGAAAATTATTCTATCGGCACGAGCGTAAAACCATTCTTCAGCCTCATCATAAATCAGCTCAAAACAAGTAGCTGCACAATCAACTCGCGAACCAAGCCCCCTACCCTCCACTTTCCCCTGATAAGAGTAAGTTAGTCTTTTGTCTCCCAGCGAGCCGAAATAATCGAACATCCATACGGAGACACTGGAAACCCTACCATTCAAAAAACCGACCACAAGCGCCCTAGTCTCGGATAACACTTTCTCTGAACCTGGAAACTGCAAATTCCAGCCCGTAAGATTCAAATCAAAAATATCAAACCGAAAAAATGTCTTACCTGAACTTTCTGTAACATCCAAAACCAACAATGGAGTATCAGAAAACTTATACACCCTCGCTTTCGGATCTACGCAACACTCGAGGAGCATGGATTCAAACTCCTCACGCGTTGCCCCCAACTCAATACCAGCCAGTTCTACACCTGGGACGATGGGGGAAAACCAGTTCACTTTAATCATTTCAAGACCCATATGTCGTTCTTATAAACCAACCTTTGACCAGATGAATTATAAAACGCTGTCTTTTTTTCAAGATCCGCCTGATAAACCCCCTCAGAGTTGAGTTTATATTTAACCTTATAGGTAGCAGGGTCAATAACCTTAACCTTGCTCCCATCCACAAAAGTAAACTTATAGTACTGACCACTATGTATCGACTCAGAACTAACAGGACTAAACTGTACTTCCTTTATTAACGGATGCCCCTCAACGATAAATATTTGAGCATTTCCCGAGCTATTGGAACTTGGAGGCTTAGGTGTTATTTTAGCGCCATCCATCCTATACGCCTTAGCGAGATCATCCAGTGACGCACCCCACACTTGATCCAAGGTTCGTGGAATACCTTCTTCAATTGCAAGCTTGAGCCTGAGTTCCTCTCTCGCAATCGATGATGTTGCCGGAATTCCATCGTCGACTTCAATCAGTTTCCCCGAGTCGATCGGACTTTCCGGAGTAATCGGATTGTCCACTTTCGGCGGCGTGGTGCCAGTTTTCGGAGGCTCTACGTCCGGCTTCGGTAGGACATCTGGCTTCGGTGGCACCACCGGCTTCTGCGGATCCAACACCGGCACATCCGTATCCGGCAGCTTCTCCGAAAACTTCGTGATCTGCGTCTTGAGATTGTCGATCTTGACCGTCGATCCCACTTCTTTGATTGTCTTGACCGAGACGTCGATGCCCATACGCGACAGTTGCAGCGACGCATTCGCGGAGCTGGTACCGCCACCGGCCATGAGCTGGACGATGAGCGCTACGGCCTGACCCATTTGCCGGCCAACGTTCTCCGCGTTCTCGTCGCCGCCCACGGTCGCAGCTTCAAGGATTTGTGAAAGCTGCGACTTGAACGCATCAGCGACGCTTTTTCCGAGAATCTTCACCGCCTCATCGGAGGCAAGGAACTCGTTCATGGCATGGAAGCTTTCCACCGGATCACGCAGGAGATTCACTGCACTGTCCAGCGCGCCCAGTCCCGCGCCTGCCATGCCGTCCGTGAAGCCCTTCATTACTCCTGAAGCTGTCAGCAGATCCTGACGAGCCGAGATGTACCCCCACTTTGCGATGATCGCCAGCTTCTTGGCCAGATTGGGCTCTGCATCAATTTCCTTCATGGCCTGGACGTACTGCTGTGTCGCAAGCCAGTTGTTATCGACGTTCGCGTTGGCCGCGTTGTTTGCGGTCGCCGCGCCGTTCGGATTGCTCATGGCCGCAATCCCGGTCACGAGGCTGGTGATGATGTTACGTTTGGCTTCGCGTTCTATCGCGGTTTCATTCGGGTCGGAGTCCGCAAACAGGCCGGCCAGCACGCTGGCGGCGGAGCCACCCAGCGCACCCGCCGAGCAACTTTGATTGCTGGCAGCAGCACCTGCGCAGCCAAGAATCGCATGTAGGGCAGCGTGTTCCGGACTGCCCTCTTTCAGGCCTTTTTTCACCAGGTCGCCGATATATGACGAGCCTTGCTGCTGAACGTAGTTGACGACCATGTTTTGCGCGAATTGCGCGCTGCTGCCCGTCACGCCACCACTGATGCCGGCAACCAGAGCGGTTGCGATTTGTCGGTACGTCCCGCCTGCGCCCCAGTTGTCGCCAACCTCTTTTATCTGCTGTTGGAGTTGCAAATAGTTTTCGTGGTGTGCCAGCCGATCCTTTTCAGACAGGTTCGGATTTCTCGCAGCCGCGTACTCAAGATCAGCCTGTTTCTTCTTGTCATCAATTTCACGCGCGCGGCTCTCGATGAACTGCGAAACGTTCTGCACGAATTTGCCGACAATCTCGAAATCAACTCCAATTTCCTTGGCATCGAAAATCGGCTTGAGTTTATTGCTGCCGTCACGTTCGCTGGAGACATCCGTGTTGATGGCCGCAATAGCTTGTTCAGCCGTTTGCCCCGTCAGTTCCTGTTGCTTGGTGCTGTTGGTGATAGTGACGGCTGCGCCACTGATGCCACTGTGAGTGGTACTACTGGAGTTACCACTGGCGAACAGGACGACCGGCGTAGTTGCGCTGACGCCATTCTTGCTCGCGACGACAGGCCCGCCTCTGTTGGCCGTCGCGCTGGCATTGCCATTGGCGTCACGCCCCATATCGCCGCCATATCCACCGCTGAGGTTAATGCTGCTGGCATCGTACTCAGCCTTGTTCTTGACGTCCGACGTGGTCAGCGTGCCGGTGCTTAATGTGTTTTTGCCGTCCGCCACCGCTTTGTCGGTACTGGCAATGATCGCCCCGACGAGGTCAGTGTTGCCCTTGACCTCAACCTGGAAACCACCATTGCCAGCCTTGATGCCCGACTGCTCGGAGACGCTGGCGTATTCACTGTGCATGTGCTGCTGGGAGATGCCGCCGCTTACGCTGCTGTTTCCGACACAGAACGGAGGCACGCAGACACTCAGGCCGACGTTGGCGCTTGACTGCTTGGAGGTGTAGGTACTGGTGTCTTGCAGGCTCTCGATATTGAGATCGCCGCCCACGTTGACCTTGACCGTTTCACCGCTGGCGGTAGCACCCTTGATGTTGGTGTCGCCACCACTTTTCAGGTTCAGCGTGCCGCCGGATTTGACCGAGGTGTTGGTGTGCGTGACGTCGTCACCGTCGCTGCTGCCACGGCCCTTGTTGGCGGCCAGTTCAAAGGTAATACCGTTTTGCTCGCCGAATCCGAAACCGATCCCGGCGCTCCAGCCACTGTTGCTGTTGGTGCTTTCCTGATGAGCAGTGTTCTGTGCGGACAAAAGATTGATCGCGCCATCGGCGTTCAGCGAAACATCGCCACCGCCTTCAATGCGGCTACCGACCACATTGATGTTGCTGTCGGCACCGGCGCCCTTGGCGACGATGTTGATGTTGCCACCCGCAATCACGCCGCTGCCGACGACATTGCTGCCGCTCTGGCTGCTGTTCATCTTGCTTTGGCTATTGCTGAGGTTGACGCTGACCTTCACTCCGACCCGAGGGTCTTCTTTCAGAGCCTTGGCCGCGTCCACCGCCTGGTCGGCACTCATGGCCGCATTCACGGCAGCTAGTGCAAGCATCCGCCCGTCAGTGGTTTTCCCGGCGGCCTCGCCCATCTGCTGGATGCCACGCAGTGCATCCACCAGCGGAATGCTCACTGTGCCACCGACGGCGGTGCGATTGGTGCTGGCGGTTTTGGTGGAACTCAGCGTGTCATAGCCTTCACCGATATCCACGTGCTTGGCCGTGATCCCGATGTCACCCACCGGCGCGACCAGTTGACTGGCCGTCTGGGTGTAATGATCCCCGGCCGTCAGCAGGATGTTGCCGCCAAGCGATGCGATCTGACTGCCCGACTGGCGAGTCGTGGTGCTCTGATCTGAGGCCGGTGTCGGGGCGCGGCTGGCCGGCAACGTGGCGGCCAGCGGTGGTGATATCCAGATCGATGCCAACGGCCAACTGACCCTGGCGCAGACCTCTGCCGCGAACAATCTGAACATCACGGCGGCCAGCCTCGACGCTCAAGGACCGTTCTATGCCGGCGTGAACGTCAATGTGCAGACCCAGGGCAACCTGACCAACCGCCAGACTCTCGCCGCGTACGAACTTTCAACCAACAGAAATCCTCTCCCACCCGCACAAGCCCTCCTGTCCCAATAATCTGTAAACTCTCCCCTCTTTCGCCGCCCTCTCATCTACGCGGCCATCACCTCTTTATATTGCGGAGTCAGCCTTGCGTCTGTTTCACACCTCCGACTGGCACCTTGGGCAAAACCTGCACGGCCAGGAGCGCGATTTCGAGCACGCCTGTTTTCTCGAGTGGCTGCTGCGCCAATTGAAGCTGGCGCAGCCGGACGTGCTGCTGATCGCCGGCGACATCTTCGACACGGTGAACCCGCCGGTCAAAGCCCAGGAACGCCTTTACGACTTCATCGTCAGCGCCCACGAGCAGCAGCCGTTGCTGACCATCGTGATGATCGCCGGCAACCACGATTCCGGCTCACGAATCGAACTGCCCGCGCCGCTGATGCGGCGTTTGCGCACCCATGCGCTGGGTCGGGTGCTGTGGCTGGACGACGGGCAACTCGATGCGGAACGTCTGCTGCTGCCGCTGCCGGATGCCACTGGCGAAATCGCCGCGTGGTGCCTGGCACTGCCGTTCTTGCGGCCTGCCGAGGTGACTGGCGCGCATTTGGGTGACAACTATCTGCGTGGCATCGGCCAGGTGCATGAATGGCTGATCGAAGCGGCCAACGCCAAGCGCCAGCCGGGCCAGGCACTGGTTGCCATCAGCCACGCGCACATGGCCGGCGGTTCGGTGTCGGAAGACTCCGAACGCAGCCTGATCATCGGCAACGCCGAAGCCCTGCCCGCCAGCCTGTTCGGGCCGAGCATCAGCTATGTCGCCCTCGGCCATTTGCACAAGCCACAGAAGGTCAACGGTGAAGAGCGGATTCGCTACAGCGGCTCGCCGATTCCGTTGTCGTTCTCGGAAATCAGCTATCAGCACCAGATTCTCGACGTCGTTCTGGACGGCGAAACCCTGGTCAGCGTCGAACCGATACTGATCCCTCGCTCCGTCAACCTGCAACGCCTCGGCCCTGCGCCGCTGGCGGAAATCCTGCTGCAACTGGCGGACCTGCCGAACATCGACCTGCTGGCCGAAACCCAACGTCAGCCGTGGCTGGAAGTGCGCGTGACCCTCGACGAGCCGCAACCGGATCTGCGCCATCAGGTCGAAAGCGCCTTGCAAGGTAAAGCCGTGCGTCTGGTGCGGATCGCGGCGGAGTACGCGGGCATCCGTGGTGCTGACGGCGCCGAGGACGGCAGCGCACTGATCGAACTGGACCAACTCACGCCGCAGGAATTGTTCAGCCGCGCCTGGCTCGACAATTACGGCAACGAGGTCGACGAGCAAACCCTCAAGGACTTCGCCGAACTGCTGCAAGACGTACAAATGGAGGGCGAGCAGCCATGAAGATTCTCGCCATTCGTTTGAAGAACCTCGCCTCCCTGGCCGGCCCGTTCGAGATCGATTTCACCGCCGAACCGCTGGCCAGCGCCGGCCTGTTCGCCATCACCGGGCCGACCGGCGCCGGTAAAAGTACCTTGCTCGATGCCTTGTGCCTGGCGCTGTTCGGTGCCGTGCCGCGCCTCAACAACACCGGACGTGACGCCAAGGTGCCCGACGCTGACGGCGAAATCGCCACCGGTGATCCGCGCACTCTGCTGCGACGCGGCACGGGTGAAGGGTTTGCCGAGGTGGATTTTGTCGGCGTCGATGGCCGCCGCTATCGCGCGCGCTGGGAAGCCAACCGCGCCCGGGAAAAGGCTGGCGGCAAGTTGCAGGCCAGCCGTCAGAGCCTGCGCGACATCGATCAGGATCAACTGCTCGCCAGCCAGAAAGGCGAGTACAAGACTCAGCTCGAAGCCGCGCTGGGCCTGAACTTCGAACAGTTCACCCGCGCCGTGCTGCTGGCCCAGAGCGAGTTCAGTGCGTTCCTCAAGGCCGATGACAACGATCGCAGCGAGCTGCTGGAAAAACTCACCGACACCGCGCTCTACACCCGCCTCGGCCGGCGCGCGTTCGACAAGACCAAAGAGGCCCGCGAAGCGCACAAGCAGTTGCAGGATCAGGCCACCGGCGTGACCCCGCTGCCACCCGAGGCCCGCGCCGAACTCGACGAACGTTTCAACACCGCCCAACAGCAACTGAAATTGCAGCAGGCCCAGCTCAAACAGCTTGAGCAGCAGCACACCTGGCTCAAAGACCTGCACCTGTTGCAGGACGCGCAACAGGCAGCGGCCGAGCAACTGCGGAGCGCCGAACACGAGCGCGAAACGCTGGCAGGCGAACGCCTGAGATTAACGCGCCTGGAGCAACTCGCACCGCAACGGCACCAGTTCGCCCGCAAGGCTGAAATCGATGCACAGCTGACGCCACTGGCGGCGCAAATCAGCGCGCACACCCAGCAACAAGGCGAGCTGACTGGACGCCAGGCTCAACTTGAACAAGACCTCAGTGCGGCGCAAATCGCCGTTACCGAAGCGCAGAAGCAACAGAGCGAAAGCGCACCGCTGTTGCGTCAGGCCTTCGATGAGCAAAGCACCCTCGCCCGCCTCGCCAAGGATGTCGCGTCCGGCGCCGAAGCCAAGCAAAACGCCGAAGAGACCTGCACTCAGGGCCAGAGCACAATCCAGTCCCTGCTCGACCAACAGAAAATGGTCGCCGAACGCTTGCAACGCATCGCCGCCGATCTTGAGCAAAGCACTCATCTGGCACCGTTGAGTGAAGCCTGGAATGCCTACCGCGACCGCTTGCAGCAACTGATGCTGATCGGCAACCGGTTGAACAAGGGCGAAAGCGAGCTGGCGAATCTCGAACAGAACGCCGCACGCGCCACCGAAGAACTGGCCTCACAAAAGCAACAACTGGAAGTGTTGTTCAAAGAGGCCGGCGCCGAGCCGGATGCCGTCGCCGAGCAGATCGGCATCCTCGGCACGCTGTTGCAGGACAATCGCAAGCAACTGCGCGCCGTCGAAGAGCTGACTCGACTGTGGGCCAGTCAGCAGGAGTTGGACAAACGCAATGCCGAGCTGCAACAGCGCCAGCTCGATGCACAACAGGAACGCGAGCGCCTGACCCAGGACGGGGTGAAAACCAAGTCCGAACTGACCGTTGCCGAACAAACCCTCAACGTCACCCGTGAACTGCTCGAGCGTCAGCGCCTGGCCCGAAGTGCCAGTGTCGAAGAGCTGCGTGCGCAATTGCAGGACGACCAGCCGTGCCCGGTCTGCGGCAGCAATGAACATCCGTATCACCAGCCGGAAGCCCTGCTGCAAAGCCTCGGTCGTCACGATGAAAGCGAACAGGCCAGCGCGCAACAAGCGGTCGATCAACTGAAGGAAAAACTCACCGAGCTGCGTACCAGTGTCGGTGGCGTGATTGCCCAACAGAAAGAGTTGCTGCAGCAGCAGGAACAACTCGCTGCTCAACAGCAAGCGCTGACGCCGAGCATCGAGGCGCACCCGCTGGCAGCGCAGTTGTTGAATCAGGACAGTGACAAGCGAGCTGCGTGGCTGACGCGCCAGAACGATCAACTGAACCAGAGCATCACCCAGGACGAACAGCGCCAGACCGCCCTGCTCACGCTGCAACAGGATGCGGCGCGGCTGACCCAGCAATTGCGTCAGGCCGAAACCGCGCACCAGCAAGCGGCGCAGCATTTGAGCAATCAGCAGCGCGAGCTGAACGCTGACCGCCAACGTCTCGACGAAGAGCTCGCAGCCTTCGCCACGCTGCTGCCCTCCGAGACGCACGAAGCCCTGCGAGCCGAACCGGCCGCGACATTCATGCAGCTCGACCGGCAGATTGCCGAGCGTCTGGCGCAGGTCGATCAGCAAAAGGAAGAGCTGGCCGAACAGCAACAACGCCAGCAGACGCTTGAGAAAGAACAGGATCGCCAGCAAAGCCGTGTGCAGCAACTGCAAACCGCTGAACAGCAGTTAAACGCACTGACCGCTCAGCAACAGACCAGCCAAGAGAAACTGGCGCAATTGCTGGGCGATCACAACTGCGCCGAACACTGGCAACAGCAGCTTGAACTCGCGGTGGAGCAGGCACGCAACGCCGAATCCACCACGACTCAGGCACTGCAGGGCGTACGCACGCAACTCGTGCAAATCGCCGCTGAACTCAAAGCGCAGCAAGAGCGTTTGCAGGCGCTGGAAACCGAAGACCGCGATCTGGCCGGCAAGATTGCCGACTGGCGCGACCGTCACCCGGAACTGGATGACGGAGGCCTAGAGGATCTGTTGCGGGTCGATGACGCCCAGGTTGGCGAGTTGCGCGAGCGTTTGCAGCGCAACGAAAAAGCCCTGGAACACGCCAAGGTGCTGTTGCAGGAGCGTGATCGCCAGTTGCTCGAGCATCAGGCGCAGCACAACGGTAACCTCGAAGCCGAACAACTCACCACTGCCCTCGCCGACGTACAGAACCAGTGCAGCGCCAGCGAACAGCTCTGCGCCGAGCTGCGTGCCGAGCAAGTCGAAGATCAGCGCCGACAGAACGCCAATTCCGCGCTGGCGCAGCAGATCGCCGACGCCTATGCCGAGTATCAGCGCTGGGCGCGACTCAATGCCTTGATCGGCTCGGCCACCGGCGACACCTTCCGCAAGATCGCCCAGGCCTACAACCTCGACCTGCTGGTGCATCACGCCAACGTGCAGTTGCGCCAACTGGTCAAACGCTACCGCCTCAAACGGGGCGGCAGCATGCTCGGCCTGCTGGTGATGGACACGGAAATGGGCGACGAATTGCGCTCGGTGCATTCGCTGTCCGGTGGCGAAACCTTTTTGGTGTCGCTGGCCCTTGCATTGGGCCTGGCTTCGATGGCGTCGAGCACGCTGAAGATCGAATCGCTGTTTATCGACGAAGGTTTCGGCAGCCTCGATCCGGAATCCCTGCAACTGGCGATGGACGCCCTCGACGGTTTGCAGGCTCAGGGGCGAAAGGTCGCGGTGATTTCCCACGTGCAGGAAATGCACGAGCGAATTCCGGTGCAGATTCAGGTTCAGCGCCAGGGCAATGGTTTGAGCACATTGGAGGTGAAATGAACACGCTGTATTCGTTCCGACGCTGCCCGTATGCCATGCGGGCGCGGATGGCCCTGCGTTATTCGGGCGTGCCGGTGGAGATCGTCGAAGTCAGCCTCAAGGCCAAACCGGCCGAGATGCTGGCGATCTCGCCCAAAGGCACAGTGCCGGTGCTGGATGCTGGTGGTCAGGTGATCGATGAGAGCCTGGAAATCATGCGCTGGGCGCTGGCGCAGAACGATCCGCAGGATTGGTTACTGGCTGGCGATTCAAGGATTGCCGAGTTGATCGAAGCCAACGATCAAGTATTCAAGGTGCACCTGAATCGCTACAAGTACGCCGAGCGTTACCCGGAACAGCCGATGGAGGTTTATCGCGCCGAAGGTGCGCTGTTCCTGCAAAAGCTGGATGAGTTGCTCAAAGGTCGCGACTACTTGTTGACCGATCATCCTTGCCTGGCCGATATCGCGCTGCTGCCCTTCGTTCGCCAGTTTGCCCACGTTGATCGCGACTGGTTTGCTCACACACCTTACGTGCGATTGCAGGTTTGGTTGCAGCGATTTCTTGAGTCGGATCTGTTCACCGCCATCATGAAAAAGTAAGCGCTTACGCCAACACTTCGCACATCCCAATCGCCGAGCAATCCACTTCGAACGGCCCGAGAAAGCTCACTTGGGTTTTCACCGGTGGATTACCGGCCAGCAGCCCCAGCGCATTGGCCCGCTCGATGTTGTGCGCGATGGTGTGGTTGGCTTCTATGGCCCGGGCCAGTCCGCCGACCGAGCCCTGCCCGAATCCCAGCAGAGACGCGCCGTTGGTCATGAAGGCCAGACCGGCGATGATCCATAATCTGTAGCCTTTCATACTCCGCCGACTCCCGCGAGTTCAACTGAATCCACCGACGCGTTTTGCGAGCGAAGTTCGAACTGGATGCCGGGATGCGCGACCTGGACCGGTGCATCGAAGCTGTGTTGCGATTGGGACGAGAGGCTGACGAACAGCACCATGACCAGGTACAGACCGATGGCCAGGTAGGCGCCGCGTTTGGCGGAAATGATGATTGAACTGGCCATGATGTGAGCTCCGTGGACATGTTTCGAGGTCCACAGAATCAATCAAAAAAGCCGGGGTAACCACTCAGCGTTTGGCATAGTAACCATCAGCTCCGTTGATTATTTAGCCGGTCTATCTCGCCGTTCGAAAATGCCTATCACCTGACAATACACATGCAAAAACTGCCCAAGGCTGCGATCTTTTGATTTTGCTTTTGATAAACAAGATCAAAGGATCGCAGCCTTGGGCAGTTCCAGGGCGTGACGGAAATTTCAGTGTTGAGCTTTGTGATCCAGGGCGGCGTAGAAGTTGGCGCTCTGTTGCAGGTATTTCTGGGTGTAGCTCTGGGTGTGGGATTTTTTGCTGCTGATTTCAACGTTGGCGCTGGCTGGCAACGCAACGGTGGCGGAGATGGCGGAAGCGGCGATGATCGAGAAGAGATTGAAGTTCATGGCGGTAACCCTCGTGTTCGGTTGGCTTGCTTGCCCGGTTGGGCCGTGAAGCAAACTTAACGCTCGAGGGTCGATCGCTTGAAATGCTTTGCAACATTACCTGTTATCAGCAGGATTAATACAAAGCTTCAGGCCCCGTAGATCGGGGCCTGCGGCTTATTGACGCAGCAGAAACTTGAGGTCGCTCGGGGCGTCCATCGGCAGTTTTTGCACGGTTTTGCCGAGCAGACCGGTCTTTCCGTCACGCTCGACCACGACAATCTGATTGCTCTTCTGGTTGGCGATCAGCAGGAATTTGCCGCTTGGATCGAGGCTGAACTCACGCGGGTGATCGCCTTCAACCGAACGCCGTTGCAGTTCCTTGAGCTGACCGGTGGCCGGATCAATGGCAAACACCAGCAACTGATTGGCGGTGCCACGGTTGCTGACGTAGAGGAATTTGCCATCGGCGGACGCATGCAGCGCCGCAGCGGCTTTGTCCGAAGTCGGCTGGCCGGCCGCCAGGTCGACCATTTGCGTCTGGGTCAGCACGCCGTCCTTGTAGTCAAACACGGCAACCTGGGCGCTCATTTCCATGGTCAGCCAGGCATGCTTGCCGTCAGCGCTGAACAGCAGATGACGCGGGCCGCTGCCTGCTGGCAACTGCACCGAAGCAGTTTTCGCCGGGGTCAGCGGCAGGTCCGGGTTGGCTTTCGGGTCGAATTGGTAGATGAAGACCTTGTCCGCACCCAGGTCATTGGAAAACACGTAACGACCGTCCGGCGAGGACACCGTCGAGTGCACGTGGTTCGAGGCCTGACGCTCAGGGTTGACCCGGCTCGCCGGGTGAGCGCTCATCTGCACCACCGGTTTGAGTTTGCCGTCGCTGCCCACCGGCAATACCGCGAGGGTGCCACCCGGATCTTCGACTACCGAATAGTTGCTGACGAACAAGTGGCTGGCATCGCCGCTGAGGCTCGAATGGGTAGGCTCGTTGCCCAGGCTCTGGACCTGATTGATCAGGGTCAGCGCGTGGCTCTTCGGATCGATGGAATAACTGCTCACGCGACCGACCGGGTCTTTCTGGCCAGGGCCATTTTCATTGACCACGAACACTCGGTGCTGGTCCTTGGACAAGGTCAGCCACGACGGGTTTTCGCTCTTGATCACTTGCAGCGGCCTGGCGTCGATCTGGCCGGTGGCGCTGTCGAAGTTCATCCGGTAGATGCCCTGGCTGGTGCCGGCGGTGTAGGAGCCGACCAGCAACTGGAAGCTTTCGGCCGAGGCACTGGACAGACCCATCGCACCGACGCTGCCGGCCATCAGCAACGGCCAGAATTTACGCATATTCATTCGGTTTCATCCTCGTCGTCGGCGCTGCTGAGTACATCACCGAGGCAGACCAGACGGTGTTCGCCGACGGTTTTGGTGTCGCTGGCAAAACCGACGATCAACCAGCTCTGCAGGTCCTGGTCAAACGTCGCCGCTTCAACCTGAGCTGGCGTGAACTCCCAATGCCTGGCCGTTCGGCCATCGATGCACTCGATGTGCAGATTGTCGTCTTCATCGAGGGCGAATTCGAAGGCGTGCAGGCCGTCGATTTCGACCATACCGCAGTGTTCGAGGGCGTTGAGAAGGGTGTCGGTTACGGCAGTCATGGCAATCATGTCTTTCAGGGGGAAAGTGGCAATGATAGCTCAATGTGACCGCCGGGCCTTAGGGGAGCTTGCCCACGCAAGGCCCGGCGGTATGGCTTAGAGCGCCTCTCGCGAGGGCTTGCCATCCACCAGTCGCTGAATGCGCAACGGGTTGGCGTTTTTCAGCGGTTCCGGCAACAGGTTGTCGGGGTAGTTCTGGAAGCACACCGGGCGCAGGAAACGATCGATCGCCAGGGTGCCCACCGAGGTGCCGCGAGCATCGGACGTCGCCGGATACGGTCCGCCGTGGACCATCGAATCACACACCTCGACACCGGTCGGATAGCCGTTGAGCAGGATCCGCCCGACCTTCTGTTCCAGCAATGGAGTCAGCTCCGGGAACCGTTCGAAATCCGCCTGCTCGCCGATAATCGTCGCGGTAAGTTGCCCATGCAGACCTTGCAGTGCCGCGCTCAGCTGCGCCTCGTCCGCCACTTCAACGATCACCGTGGTCGGGCCGAAGACTTCTTCCTGTAGCACTTCAGCGCCCTCGATCAACAGACTGACATCAGCCTTGAACAACTGCGGCTGCGCCTGATTTCCCTGCTGCGGATTGCCGGCCAGATGCTCGATGCCGGCGTGCGCCAACAGCTTTTCCAGACCCTTGCCGTAGCTACCGAGAGTCCCGGCATTGAGCATGGTTTGCGCCGGCTGGTCGCCGATCAGCGCGGCGACTTGCTCAACGAACGCCGTGAACTGCGGTGAGCGAATACCGATCACCAATCCCGGGTTGGTACAGAATTGACCACAGCCCTGCACCACCGATGCAGTGAGCTCACGTGCGACGGTTTCCGAGCGAACGGCCAAGGCCTGCGGCAGGACAATCACCGGGTTGATGCTCGACATTTCGGCAAACACCGGGATCGGCTGAGGCCGCGCGGCGGCCATGTCATACAGCGCGCGTCCGCCTCGCAGCGAACCGGTGAAGCCGACGGCTTGAATGGCGGGATGCTTGACCAGCCATTCCCCCACTCCTCCGCCGTAGATCATGTTGAACACACCTGCCGGCATCGCGGTTTTTTCTGCCGCCCGAATCACCGCGTCGGCAACAAGTTCGGCCGTTGCCATGTGGCCGCTGTGAGCCTTGAACACCACCGGGCAACCGGCGGCCAGCGCTGACGCCGTATCGCCACCAGCGGTGGAGAATGCCAGCGGAAAGTTACTGGCGCCGAACACCGCCACCGGGCCGAGGCCGATGCGGTACTGACGCAAGTCCGGACGCGGCAGCGGCTGTCGATCCGGCAGCGGCAGGTCGATTCGAGCCCCGTAGAAATCACCGCGCCGCAGGACCTTGGCGAACAGCCGCATCTGGCCGCTGGTGCGTCCCCGCTCTCCTTGGATCCGTCCGGCAGGCAGTGCGGTTTCGCGGCAGACCACCGCGACGAAGTCATCACCCAGCGCATCCAGCTCATCCGCTATCGCGTCGAGAAACTGTGCACGTCGCTCGGCGCTCAGGCTGCGATAAGCCGGGTAAGCCGCGGCGGCCGCTTCGGCGGCGGCGTTCACTTCTTCTTCCGTCGCCTGGATGAAATCGTGAGGCAATGACTCGCCCGTCGTGGCGTCGATACTTTGCAGTTTGACGCTGCCCGCCGCACTGCGACGCCCGCCGATGTAGTTGTGACCGAGAATCTGAGTCATGGGATCTCCTTAAAGGGTGCCGATGCTGTCCGGTTGGAAAACGGCTTCAACCGGGGCGATGCCATTGATCAGCGGCGCGCCGAATTCGGCCTGGCTGATTTCGAACACATCGCCGGGCTGGGTGCGAATGCCGTCAGCAAATGACAGGGTCGCGGTGCCGAAAAAGTGAATGTGCACGTCGCCGGGACGCAGGAACTGGCTGTATTTGAAGTGGTGGTATTCGAGGTTCGCCAGGCTGTGGCACATGTTGGCCTCGCCGCTGAGGAACTCGTTCTGCCACAGCACTTCACCGTCGCGCAGGATGCGGCTGGTGCCAGCCAGATGCTGTGGCAATTCACCGACGCGCAGTTCCGGGCCGTAGCTGCAACTGCGCAGTTTCGAGTGGGCCAGGTACAGGTAATTCTTGCGCTCCATGACGTGATCGGAGAACTCGTTGCCCACCGCAAAACCGAGGCGATAAGGCTTGCCGTCATGTCCGATGACGTAGAGGCCGGCCATCTCCGGTTCTTCGCCGGCGTCTTCGGCAAATGGCGGTAGCGGGAACGGCTGGCCAGGGCGCACGACGATGCTGCCGTCGCCCTTGTAGAACCATTCCGGCTGCACCCCGGCCTGCCCCGCCGCCGGTTTGCCGCCCTCCACGCCCCACTTGAAGATGCGCATGGTGTCGGTCATCGCCGCTTCGTCGCCGGCCTGCTGATGCATCTTGTCCCGGGCCGACGCGCTGCCGAGGTGCGTAAGGCCAGTGCCGCTGACCAGCAGGTGTGCCGGGTCCGGGTGATCCAGCGGCGGCAGGATGCGCAGGTCTTTGAGCAATTGCGCGTAATCGTGGCTGATGCCCAGGCCCAGGGATTGCACTTGCTGCGCGAGCGTGCTGCCGGCCTCAATCGCGGCCAGGGCCAGATCGCGAACCGTGCGCGCATCCTGCACTTCACGCACCAGACCGTCCTCGACCACCCCGACACGGCGCTCGCCGCTACTCAATTCGAATTGAACCAGATGCATAAATCCTCTCCTCTATACAAATCCTGAGTTCGGCGCCGTCCCTATGTGGGAGCGGGCTTGCTCGCGAAAGCGGTGTGTCATTCAACTGTGAGGGTGGCT
>NZ_JBSVWF010000071.1:0-26662 GCF_054071635.1 Pseudomonas sp. SDO52101_S400
GCGCAAGAAGTTGCGCACTCGGCTACAGGCGACGGTACTCGGGGGCTGTAGCGATATCGGGCGGCGTTTTTACGAATCAAGTGCGCAAGAAGTTGCGCACCATGGCACATGGCTACTGTGCCGCCAGATGATCTAAAACCGAAATGGCCAATCCATCGCCCCTTTTTGCCATTGCGTCACTGGCACGCCACCCTCCGATTACCTGAAAGTCCCTGTCCAGAGCCTATCCCGATTACTACCGGAAGGCTTGAGCGCGGCAAACCGTCTTATAAATGAAACACCGCCCTCAGCTATACTCCCCCGCAATTTCGATCTGGCCCCGAGGACTGACTGTGAAGAACTGGACGTTGCGCCAACGCATTTTGGCGAGCTTTGCGGTGATTATCGCCATCATGCTGCTGATGGTGGTCGTCTCGTATTCGCGGCTGCTGAAGATCGAAGCCAGTGAAAACAGCGTCCGTGACGACGCGATTCCCGGCGTCTATTACAGTTCGATGATCCGTGGTGCGTGGGTCGACAGCTACCTGCAGACCCAGGAGCTGCTGGGGCTCAAGGAGGGGCAGGGAGTCAGTGCCGAAGACGCGGCGGACTACAAATCGTTCGAGGCCCGGCTCCAGGAACACATGGCCAGCTACCGCAGCACTGTGACCACCGATGAGGACCGGATCGAGTTCGCCGCGTTCGAAAAGGATCACGACAACTACATGAAGATCCAGGACGCTGTTCTGGATCTGCACAAGCGCAATCTGGAAGCCGAAGCGGTCAAGCTGTTCAACGAGAAGCTGACCCCGGCGTGGATCGGCGGGCGCATGAAGCTCAACGACATCATTGGCGAGAACAAGAAAGTCGCCGACCAGGCCATGGCCAACATCGACGACGCCGTGGCGGCAGCCAAGGTCAGCATGTTCGTCTCGTTGCTGGTAGCCGTGCTGGCGGCCGGCTTCTGTGGTCTGTTGCTGATGCGCGCGATCATGGCACCGATGAACCGCATCGTTGAGATCCTCGAAATCATGCGCACCGGCGACCTGAGCAGTCGCTTGAACCTCGACCGCAAGGACGAGTTCGGCGCCGTGGAAACCGGCTTCAACGACATGATGACCGAGCTTACCTCGCTGGTGTCCCAGGCCCAGCGCTCGTCGGTACAGGTCACCACGTCGGTAACCGAAATTGCCGCGACTTCCAAGCAACAACAGGCGACCGCCACCGAAACCGCTGCCACCACGACCGAAATCGGCGCGACGTCACGCGAGATCGCAGCGACCTCCCGCGACCTGGTTCGCACCATGACCGAAGTCTCCACCGCCGCCGATCAGGCCTCGGTGCTGGCCGGTTCCGGCCAACAAGGCCTGGCGCGCATGGAAGACACCATGCACTCGGTGATGGGCGCGGCGGACCTGGTGAACGCCAAACTGGCGATCCTCAACGAGAAGGCCGGCAACATCAATCAGGTGGTGGTGACCATCGTCAAGGTTGCCGACCAGACCAACCTGTTGTCCCTGAACGCCGCGATCGAAGCGGAGAAGGCCGGCGAGTACGGTCGCGGTTTCGCCGTGGTCGCCACCGAAGTTCGGCGCTTGGCGGATCAGACCGCTGTCGCCACGTATGACATCGAACAGATGGTCCGCGAGATCCAGTCGGCGGTGTCCGCCGGGGTGATGGGCATGGACAAGTTCTCCGAAGAAGTGCGGCGCGGCATGGCCGAAGTGCAGCAGGTCGGCGAGCAGTTGTCGCAGATCATCCATCAGGTGCAGGCGCTGGCGCCGCGGGTGTTGATGGTCAACGAAGGCATGCAGGCCCAGGCCACTGGCGCCGAGCAGATCAACCACGCGCTGGTGCAACTGGGTGATGCCAGCAGCCAGACGGTCGAGTCGTTGCGTCAGGCCAGTTTCGCCATCGACGAACTGAGCCAGGTGGCCGTGGGCCTGCGCAGCGGCGTTTCGCGATTCAAAGTCTGATGAGCGAAATCACCGCCAAACGCAGCGCTGCACCGGTGGCGAAGCAGGCGTTGTTCCTGCTGTTTCGCATCGGCAGTGAACGCTACGCCTTGCGTGCCACGGAAGTGGCCGAAGTGCTGCCGCGCCTGCCGCTGAAGCCGATTGCCCGGGCGCCGCACTGGGTGGCGGGGGTGTTTGCCTATCGCGGTTCGGTGGTGCCGGTGATCGATCTCAGTGCCCTGACGTTCGGTCATCCCGCCGAGTCGCGCACCAGCACGCGGCTGGTGCTGGTGCATTACCGCGCGGATGACTCGCAACCCTCGCAATGGCTCGGGCTGATCCTCGAACAGGCCACCGACACCTTGCGTTGCAACCCGGATGATTTCCAGCCGTACGGCCTCGACAATCGTCAGGCGCCGTACCTGGGCCCGGTGCGCGAAGATGCTCGCGGACTGGTGCAATGGGTGCGGGTCATTGATCTGTTGGACGAGTCGGTGCGCCCGCTGCTGTTCCCGACGCCGCCGCTGGATCCGGCGCGGCTTGAGGAGCGGCCATGAGCAGCGACCAACGCTTCTTCGACTTCCTCAAGGAACGCATCGGTCTCGACGTCGCCTCGGTAGGGCCGGCGATCATCGAGCGGGCGGTGCGCCAGCGCATCATCCTTTCGCAAATGGTCACGGCCGATGAGTACTGGCAAACGCTGCAAGGCTCGCGGGATGAACAGCAGGCGCTGATCGAGGCGGTGATCGTCCCCGAGACGTGGTTTTTCCGTTACCCGGAATCCTTCGCCACCCTGGGCAAACTGGCGCGCAAACGCCTCGCGGAACTGAACAACATGCGGGCGCTGCGCATTCTCAGCCTGCCGTGCTCCACCGGTGAAGAGCCCTATTCGATTGCCATGGCGTTGCTCGATGCGGGGCTCAAGCCCCATCAGTTCAAAGTCGATGGCATGGACGTCAGCCCCTTGTCGGTGGAGAAGGCGCGGCGGGCGCTGTACGGCAAGAACTCGTTTCGCGGTCAGGAACTGGCGTTTCGCGAGCGGCATTTTTTCGCCGAGAACGAGGGTTATCGAGTGAATGAAATCGTGCGCGAGCAGGTGCGCCTGCAAGTGGGCAACGTGCTCGATCCTTCGTTGCTGGTCAACGAGCCAGCGTTCGACTTTGTGTTCTGCCGCAACCTGCTGATCTATTTCGATCAACCAACCCAGCAACAGGTGTTTGCTGTGCTCAAACGCCTGACTCATGTCGATGGCGTGCTGTTTATCGGCCCGGCCGAGGGCAGTCTGCTCGGGCGTCTGGGCATGCGTTCGATCGGGATTCCACAGTCTTTCGCGTTCAGTCGCCACAGCGATCCGCAACCCGAGCCGTTGCCAATGCCGGTTTCCATCCCGATGCCTTTGCCCGTGCGCCAACCTGTGCGCAGCGCGCCACCGCCGCCCGTGCGCAGCCGTCCGTTTGCCGCTGTGACACCGTTGCCCGCCACTGCCAAAAGCCCGAACCCCGACGCCACGACCCTGCTGGCCAACATCGCCGCCCTGGCCAATGAAGGCAAAAGCGCTGAGGCCCGCGCCGCGTGCGAACAGTATTTGCGCAGTCATGAGCCGGTGGCTCAGGTGTTCTACTGGCTCGGTCTGCTCAGCGATGTTGCCGGCAGCGCTCTCGAAGCCCAGGGTTTTTACCGCAAGGCTTTGTATCTCGAACCGCAACACCCCGAAGCCTTGATGCACCTGGCCGCGTTGCTGCAGGCCCAGGGCGACACGGCCGGTGCCAGACGATTGCAGGAGCGCGCCGCCCGCAGCGGCCGCACCGCCGACAGTGAGCGTAAACGATGATCCCGTCCGACACTTTGAACGTCACTCACGAAGACGCCCGGGCCATCGACGATTGCTGGAACCGCATCGGCATCCACGGCGACAAGTCCTGCCCGTTGCTGGAAGAACACATCCATTGCCGCAATTGCTCGGTGTATTCCGCCGCCGCCACACGGCTGCTCGACCGCTATGCACTGCAGCAGGACGAACGCGATCCGGTGGCGATCCAGGTCGAGGCCGAGCTGAAAACCCGTTCGCTGCTGATGTTCCGCCTCGGCGAAGAATGGCTCGGCCTGGCCACCCGCAGTCTGGTGGAGGTCGCGCCGTTGCAGGCGATTCACTCGCTGCCGCACCAGCGCTCCCGGGCCTTGCTCGGCGTGGCTAACGTACGCGGGGCGCTGGTGGCGTGCCTGTCGCTGGTCGAACTGCTCGGCCTCGATAGCAACGCGGCCCCGGCGACGGGCGCGCGGGTCATGCCGCGCATGTTGATCATCGCGGCCCAGGGCGGGCCGGTGGTGGTGCCCGTGGACGAAGTCGACGGGATTCACGCCATCGACGAACGAGTCCTCGATGCCGCGTCGCGTTCCGGTGCGCAGGCCAGCGCCAAATACACCCGAGGCGTTTTGCCCTTCAAAGGTCGCAGCCTGCGTTGGCTGGATGAAGAACAGCTGCTGTCCGCCGTGTCCCGGAGCCTCACATGACCCCCGAGCAAATGCGCGACGCCTCCTTGCTGGAGCTGTTCAGCCTCGAAGCCGAAGCCCAGACCCTTGTGCTCAGCGCCGGCCTGTTGGCGCTGGAACGCAACCCGACCCAGGCCGATCAGCTCGAATCGTGCATGCGTGCGGCGCACTCGTTGAAAGGGGCGGCGAGGATCGTCGGCATCGACAGCGGCGTCAGCGTCGCCCACGTGATGGAAGATTGTCTGGTCAGTGCGCAGGAAGGGCGGTTGTTTCTGCGCCCGGAACATATCGATGCCCTGCTGCAAGGCACTGACTTGCTGATGCGCATCGCCACCCCGGCCAATGGCCCGCAACCGGCGGACATCGAGGCTTACGTGGCGTTGATGGGCAGTTTGCTCGATCCGGCGGCGCCTGCCGTGGTGCCTGCCGTTCCGAGCGCGCCAGCGATGGCAGAGTTGCAGCTTCAGCCACCGCCGCTAATTGAGCCGGCGCCCGTTGAAATCCCCGTCGAAACTGTCGAGCCGGAACCTGCGCCGCGCAAAAGCAAACGCACCACAGAAGGCGGTGAGCGGGTACTGCGGGTGACCGCCGAACGCCTGAACAGCCTGCTCGATCTGTCGAGCAAATCCCTGGTGGAAACCCAGCGCCTCAAGCCGCACCTGGCCACGATGCAGCGCCTCAAACGCATGCAGAACAACGGTCTGCGGGCGCTGGAAAGTCTCAATGTGCATCTCAAGGAACATGCCCTGAGCCTTGAGGCCCAGGAAGCGCTGGAGGATGCGCGGCGTTTGCTCGCCGAATCCCAACAGTTGCTGGCAGAGAAAAACGCCGAACTCGACGAGTTTGCCTGGCAAGCGAGTCAGCGCGCACAAGTGCTCTACGACACCGCGCTGGCCTGTCGCATGCGACCGTTTGCCGATGTGCTGTCCGGTCAGGTGCGGATGGTGCGCGACCTCGGTCGCAGCCTCGGCAAGCAGGTTCGGCTGGAGGTCGAGGGTGAGAAGACCCAGGTCGATCGCGATGTTTTGGAAAAGCTCGAAGCACCGCTGACACACCTGCTGCGCAACGCGGTCGATCACGGCATCGAAACACCCCAGGAACGCCTGCTCAAAGGCAAGCCCGAAGAGGGTCTGATCCGCCTGCGAGCCTCACACCAGGCCGGATTGCTGGTGCTGGAACTGAGCGATGACGGCAACGGCGTGGATCTGGAAAAGGTCCGCCGCAGCATCGTCGAACGTCAGTTGTCGCCCGCCGAAACCGCTGCCCAGTTGAGCGAAGAAGAGCTGCTGACGTTCCTGTTCCTGCCGGGTTTCAGCCTGCGCGACAAAGTCACCGAAGTGTCCGGCCGTGGCGTCGGCCTCGATGCCGTTCAGCACATGGTCCGCCAGTTGCGCGGCGCAGTGGTGCTGGAGCAGACGGCGGGTGAGGGCAGTCGCTTTCATCTGGAAGTGCCGCTGACCCTGTCAGTGGTGCGCAGCCTGGTGGTGGAAGTCGGCGACGAGGCTTACGCGTTCCCGCTGGCGCACATCGAGCGGATGTGCGACCTGGAGCCGGAGGACATCGTGCAGGTCGAAGGGCGCCAGCATTTCTGGCACGAGGGCCGACATGTCGGGCTCGTCGCGGCCAGCCAGTTGCTACAGCGTCCGGCCAGCCAGAACAGCGGCGACACCCTGAAGGTCGTGGTGATCCGCGAGCGCGACGCAATCTATGGCGTGGCGGTCGAGCGCTTCATCGGCGAACGCACGCTGGTGGTGCTGCCGCTGGACGAGCGTCTGGGCAAAGTGCAGGACATTTCCGCCGGCGCTCTGCTGGACGATGGCTCGGTGGTGCTGATCGTCGATGTCGAAGACATGCTGCGTTCGGTGGACAAACTGCTCAACACCGGGCGACTGGAACGCATTGCCCGCCACGGCAATCAGGCCGCGGAAGCGGCGCGCAAACGGATTCTGGTAGTCGACGACTCGCTGACCGTGCGCGAGTTGCAACGCAAGCTGCTGCTCAATCGCGGCTATGACGTGGCCGTTGCGGTGGACGGCATGGACGGCTGGAACGCCCTGCGCTCCGAGGACTTCGACCTGCTGATCACCGACATCGACATGCCGCGCATGGACGGCATCGAACTGGTTTCGCTGTTGCGTCGCGACAACCGTCTGCAATCGCTGCCGGTGATGGTGGTGTCCTACAAGGATCGCGAAGAAGACCGCCGCCGTGGACTGGACGCTGGCGCCGACTATTATTTAGCCAAGGCCAGTTTTCATGACGACGCCCTGCTCGACGCGGTAGTTGAGCTCATCGGAGGAGCGCGGGCATGAAGATTGCTATCGTCAACGACATGCCTTTGGCGGTGGAGGCTCTGCGCCGGGCGCTGGCCTTCGAGCCGGCGCATCAGGTGGTATGGGTCGCCAGCAACGGCGCCGAAGCGGTGCGCCTGTGCGCGGAAAACACCCCGGATCTGATCCTGATGGACCTGATCATGCCGGTGATGGACGGCGTCGAGGCCACCCGGCGGATCATGGCCGAGAGCCCGTGCGCGATTGTCATCGTCACGGTCGACCGCCAGCAGAACGTGCACCGGGTGTTCGAAGCCATGGGCCACGGTGCGCTGGACGTGGTCGACACGCCGGCCCTTGGCGCCGGCAACGCCCAGCAGGCAGCGGCGCCGCTGTTGCGCAAGATTCTGAATATCGGCTGGCTGATCGGCGAGAAAACCGCTCGCTCGCGTCCGGCCCAGACAACGCCGCGCAGTTCGGCGTCGTGCCAGCGGCTGGTGGCCATCGGCTCGTCAGCGGGTGGGCCGGCGGCGCTGGAAGTCTTGCTCAAAGGCTTGCCGCGCAACTTTTCGGCGGCCATCGTGCTGGTGCAGCATGTCGATCAGGTATTCGCTGCCGGCATGGCCGAATGGCTGGCCAGCGCCAGCGGCCTGGATGTGCGCCTGGCCCGCGAAGGCGAGCCACCGCAGGCTGGTGCGGTGCTGCTGGCTGGCACCAATCATCACATTCGTTTACTCAAGAACGGCACGCTGGCCTACACCGCCGAGCCGGTCAACGAGATCTACCGTCCCTCCATCGACGTGTTTTTCGAAAGCGTCGCCAACTACTGGAATGGTGATGCAGTAGGGGTTTTATTGACCGGGATGGGACGTGACGGGGCGCAAGGGCTTAAGCTCATGCGCCAACAGGGTTACCTGACCATCGCGCAGGATCAGCAAAGCAGTGCGGTGTACGGCATGCCCAAGGCCGCCGCGGCCATTGATGCAGCCGTAGAAATCCGTCCACTGGAAAAGATAGCGCCACGATTGCTGGAGATTTTCCCCAAATGAACACATCCATCCGCAATCCTGGCCCCCGCAGCACTCAGGTGACCGCCCATGAATGACTTACAGATCGATGACATCAAAACCGACGAGAACGCCGCCATGGTGTTGTTGGTGGACGATCAGGCGATGATCGGCGAAGCCGTGCGCCGTGGGCTGTCGAATGAAGAGAACATCGACTTCCACTTCTGCTCCGACCCGCATCAGGCCGTGGCCCACGCGGTGCGGATCAAACCGACCGTCATCCTTCAGGACCTGGTGATGCCCGGCCTCGACGGCCTGAGCCTGGTGCGCGAATACCGCAATCACCCGGCGACCAAGGACATTCCGATCATCGTCCTGTCGACCAAGGAAGACCCGCTGATCAAAAGTGCGGCGTTCTCGGCCGGGGCCAACGATTACCTGGTGAAACTGCCGGACAACATCGAACTGGTGGCGCGCATCCGTTATCACTCGCGCTCCTACATGACGTTGCTGCAACGGGACGCGGCCTATCGCGCGCTTCGGGTCAGCCAGCAGCAATTGCTCGATACCAACCTCGTCTTGCAGCGGCTGATGAACTCCGACGGCCTGACCGGGCTCTCCAACCGTCGACACTTCGACGAGTACCTGGAGCTGGAATGGCGCCGTTCGCTGCGTGACCAGAGCCAGTTGTCGTTGCTGATGATCGACGTCGATTACTTCAAGTCCTACAACGACACCTTCGGTCACGTCGAAGGCGATGAAGCCCTGCGCAAGGTCGCCACGGCGATCCGCGAGGCCAGCGCCCGGCCGTCTGACTTGCCGGCGCGTTATGGCGGCGAAGAGTTTGCGCTGGTGCTGCCCAACACCTCGCCGGGCGGGGCGCGGCTGGTGGCGGAGAAGCTGCGCCAGACCGTCGCGGCGCTGAAGATTCCGCACAATGCTCCGGTCGAAGGTGCGAGCCTGACCATCAGCATCGGCCTGGCAACGATGGTGCCGGAGGCGGGCAGCGACTGCCGGTTGCTGATCTCGGCAGCGGATCGTGGTTTGTATCTGGCGAAGAACAATGGGCGCAATCAGGTGAGGATCGAGTAACGGCTTTCCCCTCACCCCAGCCCTCTCCCGGGGGAGAGGGGGCCGATCGGGGGATATTTGCGAGATACATCGATCTGAAGCAGCTTTGCTGAATCCATAATCGACCCGGTCTTTCAGGTCGATGCATGACGAAAGACATCTCGGTCGGTCCCCTCTACCTCTGGGCGGTCCGACGTTTCGGGAGGGCTAGGGTGAGGGCATGACGATCTCAAGTCCGGCACAAAACCCAAATCCATTCCCCCAACACCCGCCAGACGGGCTGCCGTGACAGCTTGATTACGTTATACTCGCCGGCTTTCAAAAGTTCGCCAACGAGTGCTGCCCGTCATGGAAATCAACCCGATCCTGAACACCATCAAGGACCTGTCCGAGCGCTCCGAAACTATTCGGGGGTATCTTTGACTACGATCAAAAGCATGAGCGTCTGATCGAAGTCAATCGCGAGCTTGAAGATCCTGCAGTCTGGAACAAACCTGAATACGCCCAGGAACTGGGCCGCGAGCGCGCTGCGCTGGCGCAGATCGTCGATACCCTCGACGAACTGAACGGTGGCCTGGCCGATTGCCGCGAGCTGCTGGACATGGCCGTTGAAGAGAACGACGAGGGCGCGGTCAACGACGTCGTCGAAGTCCTTCAAGGTCTCGAAGAGTCTCTGTCCAAGCTCGAATTCCGCCGTATGTTCAGCCACGAGATGGACCCGAACAACGCCTACCTGGACATCCAGGCCGGTTCCGGCGGCACCGAAGCCCAGGACTGGGCCAACATCCTGCTGCGCATGTACCTGCGCTGGGCCGACAAACGCGGTTTCGACGCGACCATCATGGAGCTGTCGGCCGGTGAAGTCGCCGGGATCAAGGGCGCCACCGTGCACATCAAGGGCGAATACGCCTTCGGCTGGCTGCGGACCGAGATCGGCGTGCACCGTCTGGTGCGCAAGAGCCCGTTCGACTCCGGCAACCGTCGCCACACCTCGTTCTCCGCGGTTTTCGTCTCGCCAGAGATCGACGACAAGGTGGAAATCGAAATCAACCCGGCAGACCTGCGGATCGACACCTATCGTTCCTCCGGTGCCGGTGGTCAGCACGTAAACACCACCGACTCGGCCGTACGTATCACCCACGTACCGACCAACACCGTGGTCAGCTGCCAGAACGAACGTTCCCAGCACGCCAACAAGGACACCGCCATGAAAATGCTGCGGGCCAAGTTGTACGAGCAGGAAATGCAGAAGCGCAACGCGGCGTCCCAGGCGCTTGAAGACACCAAGTCGGATATCGGCTGGGGTCACCAGATCCGTTCGTACGTGCTCGATGCGTCGCGGATCAAGGATCTGCGCACCAACATCGAACGCAGTGACTGCGACAAGGTGCTCGACGGCGACATCGACGAATACCTGGAAGCCAGCCTGAAATCGGGGCTGTAAGCTTTCACCCGACCTCAAGTCCCCCGCCATCGGCGGGGGCAACGAACCTGTGATGGAATATTTAAAGACATGAGCGACCAACAACTCGACCCGCAAGCCCAGCAACAGGAAGAAAACTCCCTGATCGCCCTGCGCAAGGAAAAGCTTGCTGCCGAGCGCGCCAAGGGCAATGCCTTCCCGAACGACTTCCGCCGCGAAAACTACTGCGAAGCACTGCAGAAACAGTACGCGGACAAGACCAAGGAAGAGCTGGCAGAGGCTGCGATCCCGGTCAAGGTTGCAGGTCGCATCATGCTCAACCGTGGCTCGTTCATGGTGATCCAGGACATGACCGGTCGCATCCAGGTCTACGTCAACCGCAAGACCCTGTCCGAAGACACCCTGGCCGCGGTGAAAACCTGGGACATGGGCGACATCATCGCCGCCGAAGGCACCCTGGCCCGTTCCGGCAAGGGCGACCTGTACGTCGAAATGACCAGCGTGCGCCTGCTGACCAAATCCCTGCGCCCGCTGCCGGACAAGCACCACGGCCTGACCGACACCGAACAGCGCTATCGCCAGCGCTACGTTGACCTGATCGTCAACGAAGACGTGCGTCAGACCTTCCGCGTCCGTTCGCAAGTGATCGCGCACATCCGCAGCTTCCTGATGAAGCGTGACTTCCTCGAAGTCGAAACGCCGATGCTGCAGACCATTCCTGGCGGCGCCGCGGCCAAGCCGTTCGAAACCCACCACAACGCGCTGGACATGGAAATGTTCCTGCGTATCGCCCCGGAGCTGTACCTCAAGCGTCTGGTGGTTGGCGGTTTCGAGAAAGTGTTCGAGATCAACCGCAACTTCCGGAACGAAGGCGTTTCGACTCGTCACAACCCTGAATTCACCATGCTTGAGTTCTACCAGGCTTACGCCGACTACGAAGACAACATGGACCTGACCGAAGAACTGTTCCGTGAACTGGCGCAGCTGGTTCTGGGCAGCACCGACGTGCCGTACGGCGACAAGGTGTTCCACTTCGGCGAGCCGTTCGTGCGCCTGTCGGTGTTCGACTCGATCCTCAAGTACAACCCTGAGCTGACTGCCGATGACCTGAACGACATCGACAAGGCTCGCGACATCGCCAAGAAGGCCGGCGCCAAGGTCCTGGGTTTCGAAGGTCTGGGCAAGCTGCAGGTGATGATTTTCGAAGAACTGGTCGAGCACAAGCTGGAACAGCCGCACTTCATTACCCAGTACCCGTTCGAAGTGTCGCCGCTGGCCCGTCGCAACGACGACAACCCGAACGTCACCGACCGCTTCGAGCTGTTCATCGGTGGCCGTGAAATCGCCAACGCCTACTCCGAGTTGAACGACGCGGAAGACCAGGCCGAGCGCTTCATGGCGCAGGTGGCCGACAAGGACGCCGGCGACGACGAAGCGATGCACTACGACGCCGACTTCGTTCGCGCGCTGGAGTACGGCATGCCGCCAACGGCCGGTGAAGGTATCGGTATCGACCGTCTGGTGATGTTGCTGACCAACTCGCCGTCGATCCGCGACGTGATCCTGTTCCCGCACATGCGGCCGCAAGCGTAAGTGTTTCAATAAAAAAGCCGCCTGAAATGGGCGGCTTTTTATTGCCTGTCTGGTACAAACGTATCAAATGGTTACTTTTGAAAAAAACAACAGAGGAATGCCTGTCGTGATCGGTGCAATGGCTCAAGAGGGTGCAGCGGGTATCGCCACTGCGGTCGCTGAAAGTGTTCAGTACCAGGGCCGCAAGGCCAGCCGACAGGGCAGCGAGCAGCGTCGGCAGGACATTCTCGATGCGGCGATGCGGATTGTCGTGCGCGACGGCGTGCGCGCCGTGCGTCACCGCGCGGTGGCGGCCGAGGCCGGTGTGCCGTTGTCGGCCACCACCTATTACTTCAAGGATATCGATGACCTGCTCACCGATACCTTCGCCCAGTACGTCGAACGCAGCGCGGCCTACATGGCCAAGCTGTGGATCAACAACGAAGGCCTGCTGCGCGAGATGGTGGTCAGCGGCGACGGCAGCCCGGAGTCGCGTTCGCAACTGGCGGACGACATCGCTCGGCTGATGGCTGACTACGTGCACCGGCAACTGGTCAATCGCCGCGAGCATTTGATGGCCGAACAGGCGTTCCGTCAGGAAGCGCTGCTCAACCCGCGTCTGGCGGAACTGGTGCGTTCCCATCAGCAGATTCTGTTGCAGGGCACCTGCCAGTTGTTCCAGGTGTTGGGCTCGCGCGAGCCGCAGCAGGACGCCAAGGTGTTGACGGCGATTATCGGACGGATGGAATATCAGGGCCTGCTCAACGACGCCGAGCCTTTGGCCGAAGAGGACATGCTCGGCATTCTGACGCGCTATATGCATCTGGTACTCGCGTCGGTCTGACGGTAATTGAAGATTCCTTGTGGGAGCGGGCTTGCTCGCGAAAGCGGTTTCACATTCAACATTTATGTTGGCTGACCCAGCGCATTCGCGAGCGAGCCCGCTCCCATATTGGATCAGGCGTGTTCATAGGGAGTGTCGAATGAAAGCCTGGCGTGGCGCGTTGATCGCGCTGTCGTTCCTGCTGCTCAGCGGTTGTCTGGTGACCTTCAAGGAGCCGCTGCCCGCCCGTGAACCGGCGCCAAAGGGCCTGCTCGGCCAATGGTCGAGCACCAACGCCTGGGGCGAACCGATGAATCTGGAACTGACGCGCCTGGGCGACGATCGCTATCAGGCGGTCACGTACTTCAAGGCCAGACCCCATGAGCGAGAAGCCTATCCGTTCACCGTGTCGCGCCACGGAAGCCGCTGGTATCTGTCGGCAAAGGTGCCGGCGCAGTATGGCGGGCACTTCACCATCGCAGGATTCGAGATTACCGATAAGCACGAACTGGTGATCTACAACCTCGATCTCGAACAGATCAACCAGGCCATCGCGCAGAAAAGCCTCGACGGCCAGGGCTTCCAGACCGATGACGGCGAGGGCGTGCTGGTCGACAGCGCGCTTGAAAAGGTCTTTGCTTACCTCGACGACCCGGCCAACTCCGACGTCTTCGTCGAAGCGGCGCGCTACCAGCATCAGGCCAAAGCCAAATAATCCAGTACGTCACGTTTTCTACAGGAGTTTCGGGTGGACGATTACCAGCAGACGATACGCACGCTGTCCGATCGCATTGTGCTGGCGCAGACGCCGATCCGCGTCCTCGACGCGGTCAAGTGGGACGAGAACATCCGCAAGGGTTTCCTCAAAGCCAAGGGCAAGGAATTGCCGGCGGTGGATCGCGACTACTACCTCAACCGGCCACTGTCCTTCGATTCGAGCAAGGTCAAACTGGAATTCCAGAACATCGAACGGGACATCACCCGCCAGCTCGGTCAGTTCAACCCGGTCGGCCAGATCATGCGCCGCATGTGCAAGGAATACCGGATGGTGGTGCGCATGCTCGAAGCGCGCGGCACCGAGGATTTCGGCCTTATTTCCCAGGAACTGTATGGCGCCGCGTCCGATGCGTTCCACGCCGGTGACCCGACCCTGGCCGACCTTGGCCTGATGATGTCGGATTATCTGAACAACATCGACGGCCGTGGCGACCTGAAGGACGAACCGAAAATCCTCACTGCCAAAGATGCCGTGCATCTGCTGCAAACCCGTCTGAACAAGGTATTCGGCGAGGCCGAGGAAACCATCCGTGTGTTCGAGTCCGACGGCATCGTCGCCGACGCGGCGGCGGGCGCCGATTACATCAAGATCCGCACCGACGCGATGTTCAACGACCGCGATGTCCGTGCGCTGGAAGTCCATGAGGGCCTGGTTCACGTCGGCACCACGCTCAACGGTCTGAACCAGCCGATCTGCACCTTCCTGTCCAAGGGCCCGCCCTCGTCGACGGTGACTCAGGAAGGCCTGGCGATCCTGATGGAGATCATCACCTTCGCCTCCTACCCGAGCCGCTTGCGCAAGCTGACCAACCGCACCCGCGCCATTCACATGGTCGAGGAGGGCGCGGACTTCCTGCAGGTGTTCGAGTTCTTCCGCGAGCAGGGCTTCGAGATGGCGGAAAGCTACGGCAACGCCAGTCGGGTTTTCCGTGGATCGACGCCGACCGGTCTGCCATTCACCAAAGACTTGTCCTACCTCAAGGGCTTCATCATGGTTTACAACTACATTCAGTTGGCCGTGCGCAAGGGCAAGCTTGAGCAGATTCCGCTGTTGTTCTGTGGCAAGACCACGCTGGAAGACATGCGAACCCTGCGTCAGCTGGTGGATGAAGGCCTGGTGGTGCCGCCGAAGTATCTGCCGGACCAGTTCCGCGACATGAATGCGCTGTCGGCGTGGATGTGCTTCTCCAACTTCCTCAACCACTTGAGCCTGGACCGGATCGAGGCGGATTACTCCAATATTCTGTAGTCTCCACACCGTCCTCTGTGGGAGCGGGCTTGCCCGCGATAGCGGTCTGGCATTCAACATTGATGTCGATTGATCCGCCGCCATCGCGGGCAAGCCCGCTCCCACAAGGTCATTTGTTTTCCTCAGGGTTGTGTTTCAACTCTCTTCGCGAGGTTTCACCGGATGAGAATCCTCGGCATCCTCTGCCTGCTCCTGACCCTCGGTGGTTGCAGCTCTTTGCTGTTCTACCCCGAGCCGGGTCAGATCTTCACGCCGGAAAAGGCCAAGCTCGAATACCGCACCGTCACCCTGACCACCGCCGACGGCCTCAAGCTGAACGCCTGGTGGCTGCCGGCCAAACCCGGTGTCGAGGTCAAGGGCACGGTGCTGCACCTGCACGGCAACGGCGGCAACCTGCCGATGCACCTGGGCGGGAGCTGGTGGTTACCGAAAAACGGCTATCAAGTGCTGCTGGTGGACTATCGCGGTTACGGCTTGTCCGAGGGTGAACCCAGCCTGCCGGCGATCTATCAGGACATCGACGCCGCATTCGCTTGGCTGGACAAGGCGCCGGAAGTCAAAGGCAAACCGCTGATTCTTCTCGGCCAAAGCCTCGGCGGCTCGATGGCCGTGCATTGGCTGGTGCAACATCCGGAAAGACAAAAACAGCTCAAGGCCCTGGTGCTCGACGGTGTGCCGGCCAGTTACCGAAGCGTTGGCCAATATGCCCTGAGTACCTCGTGGCTGACCTGGCCACTTCAGGTGCCGCTGTCGTGGCTGGTGCCGGACAGCGACAGTGCGATCAACGCGATGCCGCAGCTCAACGGCGTGCCGAAACTGATCTTCCACAGCCTCGACGATCCGCTGGTGCCCCTTTCCAACGGCATCCGTCTGTATCAAGCTGCGCCGCCGCCACGGGTTCTGCAATTGACTCGCGGTGGGCATGTGCAGACTTTCGGCGACCCGGTGTGGCGTCAGGTGATGCTGCGCTACCTCGACGATCCCGAACACTTCAACGGCCTGCGCCGCCTCGGCGAGATCCCGAATTATCCAACACCCCCGAATTCTGAAGACGAACCACCAGAGAGTCCGCAATGAGTGAAGAACGCAACGCCATCCCGCTGATCATCACCGGTATCTGCAGCATCCTCGGCACGGTCGGTGCCCTGTGGTACTACGGCTACCTGCACTTCGCCAAACCCGAGGATGCGTTGCTGCTCAACGAATTCACCATGCTCAAGACCATTCCCGGCGAAGACTACAAAGTCTCCCTGGACCCGGCGCCGCAAGTGGCGCAGTGCATCGATGGCGTGCTGGTGCTGTTCGACACCGAACAGAAAGGTTTGACCGGGGTGCTGATCAATGGCCAGAAAAAGGCTGTGCGTTGCATGGGTGAAGAGACGCCGCAGAAGCTTGAGGAGTGATCGCAGGATCCTGATTCTGCAGGACCAGCCCTCACCCTAACCCTCTCCCAGAGGGAGAGGGGACTGACCGAGGTGTCTGGCGCTATACATCGACCTGAAAAAAACGTGTCGATTATGGATTCGGTAAAATGCTTTCAGGTCGACGTATTTTTGGAGCATCCCCCAATCGGCTCCCTCTCCTTCGGGAGAGGGCTGGGGTGAGGGGCTGCGATCTCAGCCATCCCACCCATTTCAGGCCGAACACCTCAAACAGAAAAAGCCCCGCCTGATCACTCAGGCGGGGCTTTCACATTCCAGCGTGACGCTTAGTTCGAGCTGACAGCCGAACGCGGCACCACCGGCTGGTTATCGTTGGAAATGGTCACTTCCACCCGACGGTTCATCGCACGACCCGAGACGCTGCCGTTATCCGCGACCGGGTATTCCTTGCCGTAGCCCTGCACCACGATGCGCGAAGGGTCGACGCCCATCTTGATCAGTGCAACCTGCACCGAAGTCGCACGACGCTCGGACAGCGACTGGTTGTACGAAGCGGCACCCGTGCTGTCGGTGTAGCCCTCGACGATCACTTTGCGGTCAGGGTTTTCCTGGAGGAATTGCGCCAGTTTGTTGATGTTCACCAGGCCGCTGGATTTCAGGTCAGCCTTGTTGGTGGCGAACAGCACGTCACCGAAGGTCACCAGCGTACCGCGATCGGTCTGTTTGGCGTTGAGGCTGTCCTGCAACTGCTTGATCTGTTGATCGCGGGCATCCAGACGCGCCTGGGCACGTTGGGCGGCGGCGTTCTTCAGGTTGTTTTCAGCGGTGCGCAGGGCGATGGTCTGCTTGGCCACTTCCACGCGCTGGTTGGTCAGATAGGCCAGTTGGTCGACCTTGTGCTGGTCTTCCTTGTCCAGATAAGCCTTGTCGGCCTTGTCCAGGTAGTCACTGGCATCCTTGGTTTCCAGCGCCGCGACTTTGCTTGCCTGCGGGTTGGCCTGCAGGCCGGCGTAGTTGGTGCGCGCCTGTTCCAGGTTCGGATTCGGCGGCGTCGAGCAGGCAGCCAGGGCAACGCTTGCGGCCAGGAGAGCGGGGATCATCAGTTGTTTACGCATAATCGTTCGTCCTTTCTATCGATAAGAGATTCAGCTTGCGGTCGGGATGCGCGCTTACTGCACGGTGCGCTGACTTTCCTGACGCAGTTCCTGAACACCCTTCTGGGAATCCTTCACAGCTTGTTCGGCTTTCATCGCCTGAGCCTTGCGTTCAGCGACGCGAGCGTCCCATTCGGCTTGCTCGGCGAGCGTGCGGGCCTCGTCATACTTTTTATCGTGCATGGCGATTTCGGCTTGTTTGAGCTTGTCCTGCGCCTGCTTCATTTCCACGGCGGCGAATTCGGTACCGCCGGCGCTGACCGCACTGTTGACCGCCGATTGAGTCACGGCGTACTGCTCGGTCGGTGGATTGCCGGCACAACCGGCCAGCACGAAGCTGGTACCGATGGCCAGAGCGGCCAGTTTCAGACCGCGCAGGTGGGAGAACGAGGTTTGGGTCTTCATGGTCTTCAACTCCATTGGTTAACTCCTTGAAAGCTTCGAAATCCATCCTGGTCGAGGAGTGACAACCGTCATGTGCTAGCGCGTTTTGAAACGCTCGTCCCAGGCGTGGTTACCTGTTCCGACCGAAGGCTTTTTTTAAAAGTTCAGAAAAGATGGCTCATCGCCAAAAAATATTCTGACCGAGTGGACAGGGCTCTAAAACGGGAACTTTGGACGCGCACAGTGGTACGCGCGGGATGGAAGTTGCGCAGAAAGGAAGTAGAAATACAGTCCCTGTGGGAGCTGGCTTGCCAGCGATGAGGCCATCAAATTCAACACAGCTGTGACTGAACTGACGCCATCGCGGGCAAGCCCGCTCCCACCGTTTTGAGGTGTCCCGGAATCAGTGTTTCTGCTTGCCGGTGGCGGCCGACAGATCGTGCAGATGACGCCGTGACAACGCGAGAAAACGTGGGGTCGGGCCGACGTCTTCGTACAGCGGATCGCCTTCTTCATCGGTAGCGACCACGGTCGAGCCTTTCACATACGGCAGGCTCGCTTCGAATTCTTCGAGAGCGGCGCCTATCAGCTCTCCGAGCAGTTCCTCGGCGTGGCGTTTGGGGTACATCTCGGTGATCGCCGCCAGCCGCGCGGCGGATTCCACATCCAAATGAATCGTGTAGCCGGTATCGGTCAGGCGACCCTTGGCGGTTTCTTCCCAATGCTGGGCGAGTTCACGGATTTTCATAATGACCTCATGTCGCACCTGCTCGTGGCAGGTCTGGGTGAGTGTCCGCCGTCAGCCGGCGGCAAGCCGTTGTGGGGCTTACTGTTGAGACTAGCTTCAAGCCGCAAGGTTTAAAGGTCCTTCGTCGTCTGCTTGTAAGATGCGTCCCAGAGCGGCACTCTCTGTTCATCCACTCACTTGCGATCCGTCACCGATTACTGCTGGAGAGATGCTGATGACCGATATTGATGCACGCTTGCGCGAAGACGTTCACCTGCTCGGTGAGCTGTTGGGCAACACCATCCGTGACCAGTACGGCGAGGCGTTTCTCGACAAGATCGAGCAGATTCGCAAGGGCGCCAAAGCTGATCGGCGCGGCTCGATGGACGCCGAACTCAGCGCCAGCCTCAACCAGTTGAGCGAAGACGAATTGCTCCCGGTGGCGCGTGCGTTCAACCAGTTTCTCAACCTGGCGAACATCGCCGAGCAGTACCAGCTCATCCATCGCCGCGAAGAGTCGCAAGCCGCACCGTTCGAATCCCGGGTGCTGCCGGAATTGCTCGCCCGCCTGCGTGAAGAAGGGCACAGCGCCGACTCCCTTGCCCGGCAACTGTCGCGACTGGAAATCGAACTGGTGCTGACCGCGCACCCGACCGAAGTGGCCCGGCGCACGCTGATCCAGAAGTACGACGCGATCGCCGCGCAACTGGCCGCTCAGGATCACCGTGACCTGACGACCGCCGAGCGCGAGCAGATCCACAACACCCTGCAACGCTTGATCGCCGAAGCCTGGCACACCGAAGAAATCCGCCGCACCCGACCGACCCCGGTGGACGAAGCCAAGTGGGGTTTTGCGGTGATCGAGCATTCGCTGTGGCAGGCGATTCCCAACCATATGCGCAAGGCCGATCAGGCGCTGTTCGCCGCCACTGGCCTGCGTTTGCCGCTGGAAGCTGCGCCGATCCGCTTTGCTTCGTGGATGGGCGGTGACCGTGACGGCAACCCGAACGTGACTGCGGCGGTGACGCGTGAAGTGTTGCTGCTGGCACGCTGGATGGCGGCGGATCTGTACCTTCGTGATGTCGATCACCTGGCGGCCGAACTATCGATGCAGCAGGCCAGCGAAGCGCTCAAGGCCAAGGCCGGCGACAGCGCCGAGCCCTATCGCGCAGTGCTCAAGCAATTGCGTGAACGCCTGCGCGCCACGCGCAATTGGGCCCATGCGTCCTTGGCGGCGAATACTCCGGCCCCGGCCGATGTATTGCACAACAATCGAGACCTGCTCGATCCGCTGGAGCTGTGCTACCACTCGCTGCACGAGTGTGGCATGGGGGTGATCGCCGACGGGCCGTTACTCGATTGTCTGCGTCGTGCTGTGACTTTCGGTCTGTTCCTGGTGCGCCTCGATGTGCGTCAGGATTCGTCGCGACACAGCGCGGCCATGACCGAGATCACCGATTACCTCGGCCTCGGTCGCTATGAAGACTGGGACGAAGAACAGCGCATCAGTTTCCTGACCCGCGAACTGCAAAACCGTCGGCCATTGCTGCCGGCGCATTTCAAACCCTCGGCCGACACCGCCGAAGTGCTCGCCACCTGCAAGGAAGTCGCCGCCGCGCCGGGCGCTTCGCTGGGCTCTTACGTGATCTCCATGGCCGGCGCTGCCTCCGATGTGCTGGCTGTGCAACTGCTGCTCAAGGAATCCGGCGTGCTGCGGCCGATGCGCGTGGTGCCACTGTTCGAAACCCTTGCCGACCTCGACAACGCCGGCCCGGTGATCGAGCGACTGTTGCTGCTGCCGGGTTATCGCGCGCGCCTGCAAGGCCCGCAGGAAGTGATGATCGGCTATTCCGACTCGGCCAAGGACGCCGGCACCACGGCGGCAGCCTGGGCGCAATACCGGGCGCAGGAGCGGCTGGTGGAAATCTGTCGCGAGCAGCAAGTCGAACTGCTGCTGTTCCACGGTCGCGGTGGCACCGTGGGCCGTGGCGGTGGCCCGGCTCACGCGGCGATTCTGTCGCAGCCGCCGGGTTCGGTGGCCGGACGTTTCCGCACCACCGAGCAGGGGGAAATGATTCGATTCAAATTCGGCCTGCCGGACATCGCCGAGCAGAACCTCAATCTGTACCTGGCCGCTGTGCTCGAAGCGACCTTGCTGCCACCGCCGCCTCCGACGCCTGAATGGCGGCATCTGATGGATGAGCTGGCCGCCGACGGTGTCGCCGCCTACCGTGCGGTGGTGCGGGAAAATCCGCAGTTCGTCGAGTATTTCCGTCAGTCGACGCCAGAGCAAGAGCTGGGACGTTTGCCGTTGGGCAGCCGTCCGGCCAAGCGTCGCGCCGGTGGTATCGAAAGCCTGCGGGCGATTCCGTGGATCTTCGGCTGGACCCAGACACGCTTGATGCTGCCGGCCTGGCTGGGTTGGGAAACCGCGTTGAGCAAGGCCCTGGAGCGTGGCGAAGGCGAGTTGCTGGGCCAGATGCGCGAGCAGTGGCCGTTTTTCCGCACCCGCATCGACATGCTGGAAATGGTCCTGGCCAAGGCCGATGCCGACATTGCGCTGTCCTACGACGAACGACTGGTGGAGTCGGACTTGTTACCTTTGGGTGTGCACTTACGCGACCTATTGTCGCAGGCATGTTCCGTGGTCCTCGGCCTGACTGGTCAGTCGCAACTGCTGGCACATAGCCCCGACACCCTCGAATTCATCCGCCTGCGCAACACCTATCTCGACCCGCTGCATCTATTGCAGGCCGAACTGTTGGCACGTTCGCGGCGGCAGGATGTCGAGCAGGGCAGCCCGGTAGAACAGGCGCTGCTGGTGTCTGTGGCGGGGATTGCCGCCGGTTTGCGAAATACCGGCTAAGGTTTTCTGCGTGGGGCGGGGCACCCGGGGCAAACGTCGGGTGCCGTTTATTGATCGTGGGGAAAATGCGGTCAGGCGACAGTTAGTGATGGGGTTGCGACTTGGGGAACCGCGTCGCAGGGTCGCTGCAGGCGCGGGTTTCTCCGACTTTTGGCGTCTTGTGTGGGCGCAGCCTGCTGTGTATCTTGGTCAGCCTCTGGCCGTTTGGGCGGTCACGACCCTATTTCCAGGATTTCGCCCCATGAGGCGAATCCGTTGTTTTGCAAAAGCTTTTTATAAAAAAATTGAGGAGCACATCTAATGCGCGTCATTCTGCTGGGAGCTCCCGGGGCCGGTAAAGGTACTCAGGCTAAGTTCATCACCGAGAAATTCGGCATCCCGCAAATCTCCACCGGCGACATGCTGCGTGCTGCGGTCAAGGCCGGCACCGAGCTGGGCATCAAGGCCAAGGGCATCATGGATGCCGGCGGCCTGGTGTCGGATGACCTGATCATCGCGCTGGTCAAGGACCGTATCGCTCAAGCCGATTGCGCCAAGGGTTTCCTGTTCGATGGCTTTCCGCGCACCATTCCTCAGGCTGAAGCGCTGGTGACTGCCGGTGTCGAGCTGGACGCCGTGGTCGAAATCGCCGTTGAAGACGAAGAAATCGTTCAGCGTATCGCCGGTCGTCGCGTACACGAGGCCAGCGGCCGTGTGTACCACATCGTCTACAACCCGCCGAAAATTGCCGGTAAAGACGACATCACCGGTGAAGAGCTGGTGCAGCGCAAGGACGACACCGAAGAAACCGTGCGTCATCGCCTGTCGGTCTACCACTCGCAAACCAAGCCGCTGGTGGAGTTCTACCAGAACCTGTCCGCCAAAAACGGTGGCAAGCCGAAGTACAGCCACATCCCGGGTGTCGGTTCGGTTGAAGCGATCACCGCCAAGGTTCTTGAAGCGCTGAGCTGAAAAACCTGATCCGCTGCATCATCCACGGCCCGCTTGCGGGCCGTAGTTGTTTATACTGGCGCACTTTTTCCCCACCTGATTTACGGACACATCGATGAGCACCTTGCTGGCCCTGGACACCGCGACTGAAGCTTGCTCCGTTGCCTTGCTGCATGACGGCAAGGTCACGAGCCATTACGAGGTGATCCCGCGCCTGCATGCGCAGAAACTGCTGCCGATGATCCAGCAACTGCTGGCCGACGCAGGTACCACGCTGCAAGCGGTGGACGCGATTGCCTTCGGTCGTGGCCCGGGCGCGTTCACCGGTGTGCGCATCGCCATCGGCGTGGTGCAAGGTCTGGCGTTTGCGCTGGATCGTCCGGTACTGCCGGTGTCGAACCTGGCGGTGCTGGCGCAACGTGCTTATCGCGAGCACGGCGTGAGCCAGGTCGCAGCGGCGATCGATGCGCGGATGGATGAAGTGTATTGGGGCTGCTACCGCGAGACGGCAGGGGAGATGCGTCTGGTCGGTGCCGAGGCGGTGCTGCCACCGGAAGTCGCCGCGCTGCCGGACGATGCTTCGGGTGACTGGTTCGGTGCCGGCACTGGCTGGGGTTATGGCGAACGCATCGCTGTAAACCTGAGCGGTTCCGATGCGGGCATGCTGCCCCATGCCGAAGACTTGCTGACCCTGGCGCGATTTGCCTGGGAGCGCGGTGAGGCGATTCCGGCAGACGACGCCCAGCCGGTTTACCTGCGAGACAAAGTGGCCACCCCCAAAGCTCGTTAATCCTCGAAACCGAGTTGTCCCAATCGCGAGCAGGCTCGCTCCCACATGAGTGTTGCAAACCTTGTGGGAGCGAGCCTGCTCGCGATGTGATCATCGGCAGACGCCAATCGTCCGTTTCTAACCCCGCGCTTTAAACCTTTTGTCTTTTATGTGTTCTAGTTATCACTCGGCGATTTGCTAAGTCGGTCAGGTGCCGCTAAATTGCCATCATCGATACCGAGCATGACTTTATGCGTATAGACGGCGTTTCCACTCAGTCCTACCCCATCAAGCGCAAGCCTCGCAAAGGCAACCCGGCGCTGGATGAGTCCGTCGACGATATCGACGGCGAGCTGGAATTCCCCACCGAGGCGCAACTGGCCGCCCGTGCTGCCAAAGCCTCTGCGCAGCGCCTGAGCAATCTGCCCGCCCGCCAACAAGACATGATTTATCACCGTGCGATGAAGAAAAGTGTGGCCATGGCACTGGCCAGCTACCTGAGTACCGCCGGTTTTGTCGATTGGGACGCAGACGTGCTGGGCCTCGACCTGTACATCTGATGGATCTGCCTTATTACCTCGGTTGCCCGTCCTGGAGTGAAAACGCCTGGCGCGAGTATCTGTATCCGGTAGACGCAAAGACCTCGGATTTCCTCGGACTCTATTCCCAAGTATTCAACGCTGTTGAAGGCAACACGACCTTCTACGCCAGCCCGTCGCCGGCCACCGTGCAGCGCTGGGCCGAGGTGATGCCGGAGCACTTTCGCTTCACCGCCAAGTTCCCCGGTGACATCAGCCACGGCGGTGATCTGCGCGATCAATTGACCGCCGCCGAAACCTTTATCCAGTTGCTCAGCCCCCTCGGTGAACGCGTGTCGCCGTTATGGCTGCAACTGTCGAAGAGCTTTACCCCGCAACGTCTGCCAGAGCTCGCAGCCTTCATTGACGCGTTTGATCGACCGCTGGCGGTGGAAGTGCGCCACGAACAGTTCTTCGCCAAGGGTGAGAGTGAGCGCCTGCTCAATCGTCTGCTGCTGGATCGCGGCGTTGAGCGTATTTGCCTGGATCCGCGCGCGCTGTTCAGTTGCCTGTCGACCGAGTCGTCGGTGATCCACGCCCAATCGAAAAAGCCCCGCGTACCTACGCGTCCGGCAGCGTTCACGCAATTCCCGCAGGTGCGCTTCATCGGCCATCCCGAGCTTGAGGCCAACGACCCGTTCCTGGTGCCGTGGGTGGCGAAGATTGCCGAGTGGATCGAAGAAGGCCGCACGCCGTACATTTTCCTGCACACCGCCGATAACATCCTGGCGGCGAAGCTGGCGCAACGTTTCCATGCACAACTGATGCAACGTTTGCCTGGTCTGCCATCCCTGCCTGAGCTATACAGAGAGCCCGCTGCCGAGCAACTTGGCCTGCTCTGAGGCGGATTTCTTTCCTGCTCAGGAGTCAGCCGATGGATGCCCAAGCCCTTAAAGAACAAGTCCGTAAAGCCGAAGCCTTCAAAGCCCTGCATGAACGTCCCGGGATTTTCGTGATTCCCAATCCGTGGGATGCAGGTTCCGCGAAGATGCTTGCCAGTCTGGGTTACTCGGCTCTGGCGACCACCAGTGCCGGTTATGCGTTTTCACAGGGCAAGCCCGATGGCGCCTTGAATCTCGATCAGACGCTGGACAATGTCCGGGCGATTGTCGCGGCTACGGACTTGCCGGTGGCGGTGGACCTGGAAAACGGTTTTGCCGACGCTCCGGCCGAGTCGGCGCAGAGTCTGCTGCGCGCAGCCGAGGCGGGCGCCGTGGGCGGCTCGATTGAAGATGCCACTGGCCGACCGGACGCGCCGATCTACTGTTTCGAACACGCCGTGGCGCGGATCGAAGCCGCCGTCGCCGCCGTGCGCACCTTGCCGTTTCCCTTCACTCTGACCGCCCGTGCGGAAAACTACCTGCACGGCAATCCGGATATCAACGACACCATCCGCCGCTTGCAGGCCTTTGCCGAAGCCGGCGCCGACGTGCTGTACGCGCCGGGCCTGCGCACCGCCGAAGAAGTTCTGGCGGTGGTGCGCGCGGTGGCGCCGAAACCGGTCAATGTGTTGATGTCCGGCGGCTTGAAACTCACCGTGCAGCAGTTGGAAGAAATGGGCGTGCAGCGGGTCAGCACCGGTTCGGCGCTGGCTCTGGCGGCGTTCGGCGAGTTCTTCCGGGCTGCCGAAGAAATCCAGCAATCGGGCACGTTCGGTTTCACCTCGCGTTCGATGCCGTACGCGAAGGCCAATCAGTTTTTCAAGGGCTGAAGCAGGGCGGGATCAGGCAGCGATGCGCAGGTTCTGCTGAACGATCGGGCGCACCCAGCCGTTATCGAAGTCCAGGGCTTTCTGCTGTTCGACAATTTCTTCCGGCGGGAACGGCGGGTAAGGCTGCAGCAGATCCAGGTCGAACTCGGCAATCGGCAGGTACAGCGGCTTTTTCTGCGGGGCAGGGCCCGGTTCCGGAATCGGCTGGCCGTTGTTGATCACGACGGGACGAACCCAGCTGCTGTCGAAATCCTGCTGCTTTTGCTGAGTCTTGATGTCTTCCGGCGGGAACGGAGGGTACGGCTCGGCCAGTGTCATGTCGATTTCGGCGATCGGCAGGAACAGCGGCTCCGGCGGGCGAACCGGGGTTTCCACCACGTTGCACTCGCGCTGGCTGATGATGTGAGCGTGCAGTTCGCTGCCGACCGTCGGTTCTTCAGGGCTTTGCAGATCAACCGGTGGGAATGTCCCGCAGGCCGGCACCACATCACTAGACTGTTCGGCCATCGCCTGGGCAAAGAAATCCTGCCACAGGTGACTGACGCCGCTCAGTGCTTGAGTGTTTTGACGGCTGAAATCGCCATGGGGCGAGATGTAGCCAATCGATGTGGGAAGAATGCCTGACATTTTTTTCGGTTGACGCTCAGCTCTGGCAAAATGCGCGTTGATTGGGTTATCGGCGGTTTTTGCCGATCCTTAACTTTTTTGAGCGTGTTTTCCATGATTGAGCAACCTGCGGCCTGCCGCATCCATGTCGAAGCCCTCGGCCCGACGTTCGAGGCGCAGGCCGAGCAGTGGGCCGAGCGCCTGAATCTGCCGTTGCAGGTGGCCGACGGCGAGTTCGCCCTGCAGGTCGGCGAGCAGGGTTTGCAACTGCAACAGCTGGGGCCTGATGCGCCGGGGCCGGTGCGGGTCGACTTCGTCGAGGGTGGCGCGGCTCATCGTCGGTTGTACGGCGGTGGCAGCGGGCAGATGATCGCCAAGGCGGTCGGCATCGCCCAGGGTGTGCGTCCGCGAGTGCTGGATGCCACGGCAGGGTTGGGCAAGGATGCGTTCGTACTGGCGAGCCTGGGCTGCGAGATGAGCCTGATCGAGCGCCAGCCGCTGATCGGCGCCTTGCTGGAGGATGGCCTGGCCCGCGCGGCGGAAGATTTCGATGTGGCGCCGATCGTGGCGAGGATGAAGCTGCTCAAGGGCAACTCCATCGACGTGATGCGCGATTGGGAGGGCGAACCGCCGCAGGTGATCTACCTCGACCCGATGTTCCCGCACCGTGAGAAAACTGCCCTGGTGAAGAAGGAAATGCGCCTGTTCCGCCCGCTGGTGGGCGATGACCCGGACGCGCCGGCCCTGCTGGAAGCCGCGTTGGCCCTGGCCACGCATCGGGTGGTGGTCAAGCGCCCGCGCAAGGCGCCGTGCATCGAAGGGCCGAAGCCGAGTCATGCGCTGGATGGCAAATCCAGCCGCTATGACATCTACCCGAAGAAAGCGCTCAAGGCCTGAGGCCGAGTTGCTGCTCTTCGCGAGCAAGCCCGCTCCCACATT